>DUKF01000076.1 GCA_013329455.1 Methanotrichaceae archaeon
GCTGCGGGGTATTCAATTCAAAGTAAGGCTTGTTCACCTCTTCGCGGCTCTTTTTTCCTGATATAAACGGCTTTTCATCAACCCAGGGAGCGTATTCCCACTTCCATAGGTCAGGATTTGTATCGTGCTCGGCCATGGAATGGTTTGATGTATTGACGAAAATTATAGGATGTTTATAATCATTAGCATAATATTTTACTCTATGGGGTGGAAGATCCCCTTCTGGATCCCCATGAATCGTGTCTTCTTCGAGGTCATTTTTGCCGCTGTAGATCTTGGTAAAACAGAGTCCGTTAACGTTATTATCATCTGAGTCTGCCATGATAACGAAGCTCTCGATGTCCCTTAAGCGACCGTATTTGGCCAGTCTGATACGTTCATACATCTTGTTTAGTATCTTATGCTTTCGAAGCTCCTCGTTATTGAAGACCAGAGTAACTTCAACCTCCTTCTTTCCGTTCGTCTCATGTTTTGTTGAGCAATGGATCTCCCGTATGAAGTTCTTCATCCCGTCAACAGCTGGCTGATATATGATCGGACTGCATTCGTGGTGTGCACCGACATCGAGGTTGAAAATATTTGTGTATACCAGAGCATCTGATGAAATGGTATCTTTTATATATTTATGAATTCCTCCGATTTTAGTCTCCTCTGTGGAAGTCTCTGTATTGCTTGTGGGTTCGCATTTCTCATCTGCCCACTGCCATAGCCAGGCCTTATCGCCAATCTGGAAGGACAATCGCTTTTTTGGACCGATTAAATTCCAGCGATTTTTGTAATGATCATAAACCCTCGCGGTATAATAATCACATTCGATATCGCCTGGCTCAGCATCGATATTAATGCCCAACATATATCTTAAATTTGCATCATATCCGCCTTCTTTGCGAATGTCTGGCCTGCCGTTTTCGGTATGGATTTCTTCTTTCCTTCTCAATACCAGCCTTTTCGTGCCGTCCCTAGTCCTCACGAGATCTACAGTTGTGAGGTTATTCCAATCCCAAGTCCTCTGCTCATCAGTCCATCGGAATTGTCCGTAATCTGCGAAAAAATTGCGCTGGAGTTTAGAGAACCAAAGACCAGTTGCGTCCATGAAAGTCACCTTAAACATATCAACCCTTTTAACAAGTTAAATGTTTCGATTACTCTCCTGTGATCAAGGAAGTCGAGGCAAATTTTGAGAAAACAGAAATGGGCCTTATCCTTACGTCCAGGGACGAATTCGGGGCCCGGAAAGATCTATATCGGCAGAGATCTAACAGATAGCATCGACTACTTCGGTAGTGCAGACAGCAGACTTATCAAAAGATTTTTTACGTAAGCCGCGCTTCGACTTTACGATCAGAAAAGAGATCCTTTGGGAATCGGAAACAGCGTCGGACAGCGAGGAAATGCCGAGGAGGTCGAACTCATTCGCGCTCTTAGATCGAACAATCCGAATATTGGCTGCAACCAGTGGCCGGGACACCGAAGCGAAATTGATGGCACTATCTGGTCAACTCAACCGCAAACTACTAGTATCTATAACGATTATATACGTAGTTTGCCGCATTTCGTGTTGTAAGAGCAAGGGCAAGCATACCGGCCAGCTCTTAAGGCTAGACCTTAGAGGTGTTGTCTTTTTGGCAGCATCCGGAAAGCACTGGAGAGGTTGAGGACCAATAGGGTCAGAGATATGCACGCTGTAATGGGCGTAGTATATGCTTCAACTCAGCTAAATCCGAGAGTCCTCGCCAAGTGCGAGATGCGGCACAAAGCTGAGGCAGAGCTGGCAAGCAACAGGCCCGGCATATGATGTCACTTTCGGGTTTTCGTGAAAGTGACGCTGTGTAAGAGGACAGCGCTGTGCTTGCCTACTACTCGGCTTTGAGTCGGGCTCGGGGCGGAACAGGCCATCACAAATGTGATTGGTCCTTGAAGGGAGGGCGCCATGGTCGGTGCTGGTCCGCCTGAGACTCGATTCTGCAATTTTCTGGCATCTATTATGGCTTTCCGGATTTCATTCCCAGGTGTACACCAGGAATTGGTTGGTAAGATCCATAGAGATGCGATATTGATTCTGATTTGTCGGATACAAATTGCCTCCATTTTTAATCAAAGATTTTTCTTCAAGAATGCTGATTTAAGAGATCATGTCTGGCTCAGTTCAAGGAGATAAATTGAACTTGATCCGACTGGCTTCACTCTCGGATTGGAAGGGGTTAGCATGAGAATAAATTAATATGAGCAGATTGAATATACATATTAATAGTGAGGTACGGCGGGAGATTAGTCATGATCAACCCATTCAAGAAGGATAAAGAGTGCACGGCGAAGGAGAAAAAACGGAAAAAGAAACAAGAAGAAAAACGAAAAAAAGCGCAAGCCAGAGGTGAGAAGCCCATAAAATAGATGCAGTCCTTTGAGCGAGCAAGTTGCTGGCAAAGATGGCTTATATGGGTCATGGTGGAGGGGCTGACTGACCGTGTTTGGAACCTCTGCCATCGGTAACCCTTAAAGTGCCAATTCAATGAGTTACATACCACGACTAAAAATTGAAGCAATTCGGGAATCAGGCTGGTCTTCCTACAGGCAAAATCCCTATGGGGGTCTCTCCCTCAGACAGTCTCAGGTACTCTTTCGTTCTATTCTCATCAAATCCTGCTGTATATGTAGATCCCAGACCCAGAGATACGACCTCAAGAAGCAGGTTTTCTGCAGCTGCACCAGCCTCGATATACACGAAACGACTCGAATCCTGCCCAGGTATCTTGTTCATCCGCTCAAATACACCTGTGATGACAAAAACCGCTGGAGCTTTCTCTCTCCAATCAACTCGGTCCGATGAGGTGTTGAAAAGCGCAGGGATTCTGTTCCCGCTCGCAATTACGATGAGATTGTGATCTTGAGGTGAATAGTGATAAATTCCCGCAGGCAGGCCGATGACGTTACCTGCCAAAAGATAGACCTCCAGGGGATATGTCGCCATTGCCGAAGGTGCAGACCGGTGGCCTGCGTCATCTGTCTCGCCCTGGGCTGCCCATAACAGTTGGGATACCTCCACGAGATACAAAGGCTCGTCCGTGAAGCTCCGGATCGACCTCCTTTCCTTCAAGGCATTCTCCACAGAGATTCCGCCATCGATGCGGGGATCAGGTAGTTCTATGATCTCTGATGATTCTTGCTTCGAATTCTCTGATGTCGCAGTTGTGGCTAGCGCCAGGATAGCCAATCCAAAAAAGGCAAGAATTGCAAATTTCTTCATTTTTCCACCCTAAATATGCCAGATGTAATAATATTTGTTGTTCCAATATAAAGGTTCTGCTACTGCCCGGATCACCAGGTTTGCCCCTCTTCTAAACAGAGAAGATATAAATGCGCATGCGATGATCTCTAATAAATGACCATTCTGGTGGGCTGCAGCGGTTGGTCTTACGACGACTGGGTAGGGCGATTTTACCCCATGAAGCTAGCCAAAAAAAAGGAACGTGGCTGGCTTACTACGCACAGTTCTTCGACACAGTGGAGATCAACAGCACTTACTATCGGCCACCAGGAGAGCGGCAGGTCCAGTCCTGGATCAAGAAGGTCAAAGACAGGGTGGAAGGGTTTGAGTACTCGGTTAAAATGCCCGGCTTGGTCACCCATCAAGCCGTGGTAGAGGGTGATTTGGATAAGGCTGTTTTCTGGGCTAACTCCTTCGAGAAGACCTGCGTTAAGACCCTGGCTGAGGCTGCTCTGATGGGTTGCGTGCTGTTGCAGTTCTCTCCCTACTTCAAAAACGAAGGCCAAGCTCTCGATATCTTGAAGGGGCTGCTGGACGCGGTCTCTCCGGGAGAGTACAACTATGCCGTGGAATTCAGGCATAGGAGCTGGCTGGACGAGGGCAAGAAGGAAATCGATCCAGTTGCTCTTGATGTTTTAAAGGAAAGGAACGCTGCAAACGTCCTGATCGATGGCCCAGGACATCATACGGGCGGTGTGCAGACTGCAGATCATGCCTATGTACGCTTCCATGGCCGCAACTACGATATCTGGTACAGAGGCGAGAAGGAGGACGATCACAGGCTGGATAGATATGACTATCTCTACAAGAAGGAACAACTTGAGTCCTGGGTGCCTAGAATTAAAGAGGCGGGAGTTAAAGCTGCTAAGGTGAGGGTTTATTTCAATAACCATGCCCGGTCCAAGTCTGTGAGGAACGCCTTTCAGCTGATGGACATGCTTTCGATAGAGCACGAATCCAAAGAGATCCAGCTCCAGGATCAGTTCACTCTGGGTGAGTTTTAATTTGGATATATTGCCTAATTTTTTAGTCACCTCATATCCAACTTCACTAACGACGCTGCATCATAATTTTAGGTCAGCTTCTCTTTTTTTAAATCCCGCTGATTGGCAAAGCATTGCAGCTATTGCGAGTGTATTCACAGTACAGAGAAAAACAGAAGTCCCACAGATTTCCAGAAGCTGGTCATGAGGTGCGGTAATGATCTGGGAACCAGAAGAGAGGACTAATTGCTGACTCCAGCTTTATTGCCGGCATCAAGGATGATAACAGATTGGTATGTCGTCGAAGTGTTGGCTATCGCGCAAATGATAGCTCTGAATCTCGTCCTTCATTAGCAGCCGGAGAAGGTTTGACCTCTATTTCGAAACGTCGGATTGGATTTTAGAAGTCAAAAAATATATATCTCTATAGAACCGTTTTACTTCACGAGGGAGATAGTGATGGGGAATAAGGCCGACGCAGATCAAAATATTGATGATCAAGTTGCAGCCACCACGAGCAATTCCAATGTAAAGATGAAGAGCGACGGCCAGCATCAGTTCTTGCCGAAGCTTCTGAAACGGACGATCGTGATCCGCATGATGGACGGTCGCCCCATCAAGGGCGTGCTCGAGGCCTACAACAACTACGAGCTACAGCTTGGTCTGGGACAGGGCAAGAAACTGATAGTCTTCAAAGGCGCTGTATCCTCGATCGATTACGAGGATAAGCCTGTGAAGGTAAAGCCTGAGGTTAAGAGGTGGTGAAGCTCCGTTTGCGAAGGCACACCTCAAGGTCGGCGACGACCTAAAATTCTGGCCATTTGTCCGTTGGCTACATTCCTATAAGATTCGGCTTAACCGGTCTTCATATTTCCCGGCTAATTTTCCTTTCAGTTCGCTAAACATGGTTCGATAGATGTCGATTTGTACATTAGTATACACCACAAATGTCTATTAATACTTAGATCACATTTTGGTAATTGTAAAGGTGAAAACGCATGAGAATCAGAGTTGTAAGTTCAAGAAATGAGATATATGGGCTGAGCCCTAACGAGAGGATTGTCCACATCGCTTTCAGGCCATCGAACGTCGATCTGCTGAACCTCATGAAGGTATGCCCCAGGCTGAGAGCGATCCAGGTACCTCCATCCTATAACAAGACCCTGTCCAGGGCGATCAGGCTCTTCCTCGATATGCAGGGCGTAGACCTGCTTGAAGGAGACATCTGGGGCCACAGAAAGGATATCGACGAGTACTATGTGGTCGACGAAGATGCGATCGAGCAGATTGGCGACCTCATCACCGGTGGCGAGAGCATCGACGATACTGCAGCTCACGTCCAGATGAGGACAAAACTGGCGCCCGATCTGATCAAGTACATCGCCAAGTCCAAAATAATCGCCTGAACTTGAGTCTCAGGCGCATCCAGACAATTACTCATTTTCTCATCTTCATCGCACGTTTTTCTGCTGGTTTAAAAAAATCATCAATGTAATCTTCATTAATCGAAAATTGATGCAAGGAGTGCGGGGGAAGGGATTCGAACCCTTGAACTCCTGCGAGAATAGATCTTGAGTCTATCACCGTTGACCTGGCTTGGTTACCCCCGCGCTAATCGAAATGTGTCACGCAGGTCCAGTGGTAGTATCCGAGGATGCCCGTCCCCGTCACCTCGTCGTACTCCTGGAGAGGTCGGCCACAGATCGCGCATCTCTCGCCATCTTGCACCTCGATCTCCGAATCATCGCAGATCACTACCACGACCATGACCGAGTATATCGTCTCCAGTTTTAAAGGTTTTGCCGTCGTCCACCCTTCTCTCTTCTCCGGCCGTGTTGCCAGCAGGATCAAAAAGGTGTTCGACACATGTGTTTCCCAGCGTGATGCGAGACGCCTTTAAAGAGGCGACCGAAAAAGGGCGTCCAAAAGTGAGTCCAAAAGGACGTTTTGAACTTAGAAGGAGCCACCAGAGGGTTCGAGAAGGGTCCAGAAGGGTCGAGAAGCTCAAAACCCGTTCGGATCGACAAATACATAATGGCCTTTGGCGGCATAGTTATTCCCTGTAAATGAGGTGTAAGTCGTTGAAAATAATCGGTCTTGCCGACGAGGAGGTCGAGGCTGCCCTCCGAAGCGCTGGCCTCGGCCTCACGGTTTCTGAGGCGCGCTCCATCGCCGAGGTTCTGGGAAGGGATCCTTCCATCCCGGAACTCTTTAACTACGATACCATGTGGAGCGAGCACTGCTCTTACAAGAGCAGTCGCGCCACCCTGAACGAGTTTCTACACACCACCGGACCCAACGTCGTCCAGGGTCCGGAAGAAGACGCCGGGATAGTGGCCATCGACGACGAGTGGTGCGTTGTGATCGCCCACGAAAGCCACAACCACCCGAGCCAGATACTGCCCAACGAGGGCGCTGCCACCGGGATCGGTGGAATCGTAAGAGACGTAAACTGCATGGGCGCAAAAGTTGTGGCCACCGGCGACCCGCTCCGGTTCGGCGACCCCTATGGCGAGGACCAAAATCACGTCCGATGGGTCGCAGAGGGCGTCGTCGACGGGATCTGGCAGTACGGAAACGCCCTCGGCGTGCCGGTCATCGCCGGAGACGTAGTCTTCGACGACAGCTTCGACACCAACTGCCTGGTGAACGTCGTCGCCATCGGCGTCGTGAAGAGAGGAGATATAATCAAGAGCAGGGCCCCCCAGGGCGCAGGTGAGAAGGACTACGACGTGATCCTGATCGGAAAGCCCACCGACTCCAGCGGCTTTGGTGGCGTCACCTTCGCCTCTGAAGAGCTTCGCGAGGAGGACGAGGAGGCGAACAGGGGCGCGATCCAGATCCCCGACCCATTCCTGAAGAACGTCCTTTTCAAGGCGAACGAGGCTCTTTTCGAGTTGACCCGGTCTGAGGGGATCACCATCGGGTTCAAGGACCTGGGCGGAGGCGGGTTCACCTGCGCCTCCTCGGAGATGGGGGCGAGTGCCGGATACGGCATGGACCTTGACCTCGACAAGCTCCACAAAGCGAGCGAGGATCTCCCCCCTGAGGTCGTCGCCTGCGCCGAGACTCAGGAGCGGTTCATGCTCATCTGTCCATCGGACCTGACCCCGAGGGTCCTTGAGATCTACAACGAGGACTGGGACCTTCCCAACGTCTACGAGGGCGCGAGAGCCACCGTCGTCGGGAAGGTGACTACCAACGGCAGGTACATGACCCGCTACAAGGGCGAGGTGACCTGCGACGTCTCCATCGAGCACCTGACCAAAGGTATCCACTACCAGAGAGAGGAAAGTCCCCGAAAGATAAGCCTGACTGAGCCCGTGATAACGGCTCCCGAGGACCTCACCGTCGCCCTGCTCAAGGTTCTGGCTTCGCCCAACGTCTCCTCGAGAGAGCACATCTACCGCTACTACGACACCGAGGTTCAGGGCAATTCGGTCATCAGGCCCGGAGAGGCCGACGCCGGCCTCATAGCCCCGGTCCGAGGCGAGACGTTCGGCATCGCCCTCTCGGTCGACGCAAATCCCTTCTACGGCAGAATCAGCCCCTACTGGGCTGGGGCGACGGCCGTCGCCGAGGCGATGAGAAACGTCGCTGCCATCGGCGCGAGTCCTGCAACTCTAACCGACTGCCTCAACTTCGGAAATCCTGAGAAGCCCGAAGCCTTCTGGGAGTTCAGGGAATGCGTGAAAGGGCTCGCAAACGCCGCAAAGTCTCTCTGGCTCAAGGGGTACGAGGACACTCCAGTCCCGATCGTCTCCGGGAACGTCAGCTTCTACAACGAGTCTCCCGACGGGACTGTGGACCCATCGCCGGTCATCGCCTGCGTCGGCCTGATCGATGACGTTAGGGACGCCGTGACGATGAACCTCAAGGAGGCGAACGATTCCATCTACCTCATCGGGCCGCGGTTCGACGAGCTGGGTGGGTCCGAGTACTACAGGACGATCTACGACGTCACCGGCGCGAACGTCCCAGTGGTCAGGTTCGAGCTTGAGAGAAATATGATCTACGCCACCATCGATTCGATCGCCGAAAAAATCGTCGTCTCG
>DUKF01000242.1 GCA_013329455.1 Methanotrichaceae archaeon
CCGCCAGACTCCTTTAATCCATTGACCCATTCTTCGTAAGGCCTGCCTCGAACGGCCCACCTCAGCGAAGTCTATAAGCCCCAGTGCTGGAGGGCTAGTGGCCATTCCCCAAAAAGGCGGATGATTGGCAAATCTCGATCGATTTTGGGAATTCTGACGGCTTCAAATCGGCACTTCAAGTCATCAGTTATTTTAAGCTTGAAGGGCGATTTGCCCATCATGGAATTTTCTTTGGAGATCGTCAAGAGCGAGAAGTACAGGCAGATCTACGCCGTGGGGGCGATGGGAGGGCACAGCCCCTACGACTTCAGGATAGCTTTCTACAACGATTCGCCAAAGGCCGTCGGTCAGGAAGGAAAGCAGGTGAACGTTATGGAACGAAAGGTCGAAACTGAGCTGATACTCTCACCCCTCGCTGCCAAGGAGCTTGCCGACTGGCTGAACAACCACATCAAAGAGTACGAGCGCCAGTTCGGCGAGATCAAAAAACCCGGCGGCAGAAAGATCGAGTCCGAACAGTCAGCTCCAATCCAGGGTTACATGTGAGGTGGATCTGATGAAGTCGAAAGAGAAGGTTCTGGTCCACAAGGGGATGGACCGGGTGAAACGGGAACAGTTCGAGGAGGCTCTTGAGTTCTTCGACCGGGTCCTGGAGATGAACCCCGAGAACACCGATGCCTGGAACAACAAGGGCGTAGCCCTCTACTGGATGGGTCGGCCTGATGAGTCTCTCCAGTGTTACGACCAGGCTCTGAAGGCAGACCCCGGAAACCTCGAAGCCCTCAGGAACGGGGCCTTCGTCCTCCGGGCGATGGAGAGGTTTGAGGAGGCCATCGAGACCTACGATCAGATCATAGCCATCGAGCCTGAAGCTTCTGATTTCAGGAACCGAGCTACGGTCCTTGTGGGGATGGGGCTATTGGAAGAGGCGCTAGGATCGTTGATCGAGGCGGCGAATATGGAGTCGACGATCCAGATCGAAAGGGAGATCGAGACCCTGAGAAGGGTGATCATGGAGATGTCCTTGAAGGCAGAGTTCGGCGAGGGGCATCCTGCCGGGGGCTGAGAGCTAGAGGTTTCAGAAAGAATTGAAGGATCTTCAAAGGTGATTCTCTCCGAGTTCCGACGGGAGGTCCTGGCGAAGGCAGATATAGAAAGAGAATGAGAAAGAAAGAAAGCAGAAAAATCAAAAAGAGAGGCGAATATCCTGAAAAGGGGAGCTGGAGTTGAAAGGTTTCGTCATGATCAATGCAGAGCCCGGATCCGAGAAGGCGGTCTACGACGCCCTCATCCAGATCAGGGGCGTTCGGGAGGTTGTCCCGGTTTACGGTGAGACGGACTTCATCACCATCGCCGACGTGGATGGGATAAACGACCTGAACATGATCGTCCTCAAAGTTCGCGAGATCCACGGCGTCACTTCCACCGAGACGATCCTGGGAATGGCGCTGAAGTTCTGATTCGAAGAAGTGATCAGAACTGAAGCGAGGATCTTCGAATAAGGGTGTAGGATCGCTCTTCGTCCTTTACCTCGCGGTCTTCGTCGCCGTTCTGGGCTTTGCCCTCGTCACGCCGATCCTCCCTCTCTACGTAATCGACCTTGGCGCCTCCTACACCCTTCTCGGTGTGATCATATCGGTGTACGGTGCCGTCCAGCTCTTCGCCCAGATCCCCAGCGGTAGGCTTTCGGACAGGGTTGGAAGAAAACCCCTCATCCTCTTGGGCATGATATCCTTTTCGATAACCTCCCCCCTCTACGTCATGGTGACCAGCGCCCAATGGGTGATACCCCTGAGGATCCTTGGAGGCTTGGGCTCCTCTCTCGTCTGGCCCACCGCCATGGCCCTGATAATCGACGGGTCCGACAAATTTCAGAGGGGGAGGGCCATGGGCTGGTACAACGCTTCCTTCTACTTCGCCCTGGCCATAGGTCCTGCCATCGGCGGCGGCCTCTACGACCTTTTGGGCCTTTCTGCCCCCTTCTACTTCTGGTCGCTTCTGACCCTCATCTCGTTCTTCATCATCCTCACCAGGATCGAGGAGCCTGCGAGAAATCCCTCCTCCGAGGGGAAGACTGCAAGCGAAGCTGAAGGGAAGGTCGAGGTCGAAGGGACGGATGACATCGGCCTCCAAAAGGAAAAGCTGATTCTGAAAGGTTACGTTCCCACCTTCGTCGCCTGTTGCGGCGTGGTGATGTGGGCTGGCGTAACAGCAGGTTTCATCATGACCCTTCTGCCCTCCTACGCGGGCGGTCTTGACCTATCGGGCCTTGGGATCGGGATGCTCTACTTCGCCTTCGGGACCGCCACGGCCCTCTCCAACATATACTTCGGCAAAGTTTCGGACGTGGGACCACGACGGGCCCTGATCTTTGCTGGATGCGTCCTTGGATCCCTCTCCTTTCTGCTTTTGGCCTGGACCGGTGGTGAACTTCTCGTGGTGGCGGCGATGGCGGGCCTGGGCCTCGGCTCGGGCATGAGCAATCCCGCGGCCTCCGCCATGGTCGCGGACGTTGCGAGCCCCGCCCGGAGAGGGGAGATCTTCGGCGTTTTCAACACTTTTCGAATGGGGGGCGCGGTCCTTGG
>DUKF01000222.1 GCA_013329455.1 Methanotrichaceae archaeon
AACCCTGCACCTATATCCCCAATAGCATTTTCGGTTTAAAATTGTTTTCTCATTGCACCATTGATCTATCTTTGAAATCGGCCATTTTCTTCTTCGTTCTCTTCTGATGCCCTCTTCCCACGAAACCCAATCACCTCCCACTATTCCCAACTCGACTCCACGTGTTTTCCAAGAGCCTATCAACCATGACCTCGCCACCCATTGGGCTTCCCCTGATGGCGGGTGTGTCTCGGCTACGGCTCGCCCCCGATACCCCCCGCTCGTGGCTCGCTTACGCCGCACCTCCACCTCCGCCCTTGCACCGCCTTCCCGCATCCTCGCCACCGACCGCCTTTTATCGAGCGGCGCAGAATTTCGATCATGATAGTTCCATCCTCCATCGAGACCGAACGGCTCGTCATCAGGCGGTACGTTTCCGAGGACTTCGAGCCGCTTTATTCTTTCTTCAGCGACGAGGATGCGACAAGGCACCTACGACATGACATGACGCCAGAGGAGAAGACCGAGGAGGCGACCCGCGCCCTCCTGGATGTCGTGATCGCTCTTCCTACGAGGCTGAGGTGCCCATCTTCGCCATGGCGATCGTTACGAAGGAGGTCGGCGAGTTTGCCGGCTCCTGCGGCATGGCCCCCGACGAGATGGTGCCCAACTAGATTCAGATCTTCTGCGCGATCCTGCCCGAATATCAGGGCAGGGGTTTCGCCCTGGAGGCGGCGAGAGGGCTTGTTGACTACGCCTTTTCGACTCTTGGGATCGAGAGGCTCGTCGCCTCGATGGCCGCCGAGAATGCCGCCTCGGTGAAGGTGGCCGAAAGGCTGGGGATGATCTGTGAGGAATCGATCGAAAAAGAGCTGCACGGCGCCGTCTACGAAGGCCGCCGCTACGGTCTGACAAAAAGCAGGTTCTTCGAGATCCGGAACCTATCGGGACCGAAATTGAAGAGAAATTAATTATTACGGTGAGGTGAGGTGAGGGGAGACCCAGCACGCCAGCTGGGCCCGGCCCGGACCGCACCGACTAGACCGCGACTGGCCCCCTCTCCTTCGTCCTCACCCTGATCACGTCCACCACGGGATAGACGAAGATCTTGCCGTCCCCAGCCTCGCCGGTGTATGCGGTATCGCAGACCAGGTCGATCAGGCGGTCGGCATCCTCATCCTCCACTACCACTTCCAGCTTCACCTTCGGCAGGAACTCCACCTTGTATTCTCCTGCTCGCCACTGGAGCATGACGCCCTTCTGCCGGCCCCTCCCTTTGATCTCGGTCGCCGACATCCCGGGAAAGCCGCTTGTCGAGAGCCTCTCTCACCAGGCTCAGCCTCTCGGGCCTTATTATAGCTTCAATCTTCCTCATAAAACCGAACCTCTCGTCGAATCCTCATCCTCGCTCTCATCTTCACACTCACCTTCACACTCACCCTCAAACTCACCGTTTCAGACGTAAGCTCCCTCACCATGCTGGCTGATGTCTAGCCCTACAGCCTCCTCATCGTTTCCAACCCTAAGGCCCATCACCGCGTCCACCGCCTTTGCGATCCCGAAAGTGGCAACGAACGAGTAGATCCATGTGATGGCGACGGCTGCGACCTGCACCATGAGCTGATGGGGGTTTCCCGCCAGAAGTCCGGCTGCGCCGATTGACGCGAATATCCCAGTGGCGATAACGCCCCAGGTGCTCCCGATCCCGTGACAGGCGAGAACGTCCAGAGAGTCGTCCACCTTCTTGCTGCCTCTGATGAGCAGGATCGCGTAGTAGCCGACGAAAGCTGCGCCGACGCCGATCGGTATCGCCGCAAGGGGCGTTACGAAACCGGCCGCAGGAGTTATGGCGGCAAGCCCTGCAACAGCTCCGGTCACGATCCCCAGAGCGCTAGGAGCCCGGTCCCGCCAGGACAGAAACATCCAGGTCGTCGCCGCAGCGGCGGCCGAGGTGTTCGTTGTGACGAAGGCGTTGGCTGCAATGCCGTCGGCTGCGAGGGCAGACCCAGCGTTGAAGCCAAACCACCCGAACCACAGGAGGGCAGCTCCAAGAACGGTCGTCGGTATGTTGTGAGGCTCCATCGGGTCTCTACCAAAGCCCTTCCTCGCCCCGATGACCATCACTACCGCCAGAGCCGAAACCCCAGCACTGATGTGGACGACGATCCCACCCGCGAAGTCGAGAGCCCCCATCGCAGATAGGAATCCTCCGCCCCAGACCCAGTAAGCTATCGGGTCGTAAACGAGAGTCGCCCAGGCCAGGGAGAATACGAGAAAAGAGCTGAACTTGATCCTCTCAACGTAGCTTCCCGTTATCAGGGATACCGTGATTACCGCGAACATCCCCTGGAATATCATAAAGGTGAGAGAGGGTATGGTGAGCCCTTCCATCGCCTCCATCCCTATCCCTCGAAGACCCAGGTGATCGAGCCCTCCGATCACGCCTCCGATGTCGTGGCCAAAGGCGAGGGTGTACCCGATCAGTATCCACTGGAGGCTTATTATGCCCATTATCGCAAAGCTGAATATTATCGTCGATATGGCGTTCTTCCTTCTGACCATGCCCCCATAGAAGAGCCCAACTCCTGGGATCATGATCAACACGAGGGCAGCGCTGATCATGACCCAGGCGTTGTCCGCGGGATTTATCGCGGATTCTGCAGCGGCAGTCCCCACAAGTCCGATCAGCGTCGTGAACAGCAAAATTTTACGTAACGGCAGCTCCATGCTCCAAAGAAAACTGCTCAATTTATAAGCGTATTTAGGGAGAAATATGCTAAATTCTTAAGTTATATGAAAATATCATAACGAGAACGTGACGAAATGCAGAAATAAAAGACAAAATCATCTATCCGCAAAAGAACGCCAGAGTATCAAAAATCGAAGGATCATCGCACCCTGGGCGGGCCTCCGACGCCAAGTACTGGCCTTCGGCGAGACCATTTTTCTACCCAGGACGAAGATCAGGATGGAATATGGATGATGAATTCGATGACGTCAATACGGTCGATAATATCTGAGCTGCAGTGGTCTTTGATGACTGAGGTGAGAACTATCAAGTTTCGAGCCTGGCCATGTCCTCGCCGGTTCTGACCTTGATCGACCTGGCCACGGGGCTGACGAAAATCCTGCCATCACCGATGTTGCCGGTCCTGACGGCCTCGGTGATCGTCTCAATCAAAAAATCGACCTCGTAGTCGCAAACTATCAGCTCTATTCTGACCTTCGCAAGCAGGTCGACGCTCTCAGCTCGCCCATTGTATCGGAGTTGGATGCCCTTCTGCTCACCCCGACCGGCCACATCGCTGATCGTCATCGAGATGAA
>DUKF01000107.1 GCA_013329455.1 Methanotrichaceae archaeon
CGACGAGGGCGACCCCGGCGCCTTCATGGACAGAGCGATCCTGGAAGGGGATCCCCACGCGGTTCTCGAAGGTATGTTGATCGCTGCCTGGGCCCTCGGGGCCACTCGCGGCTACATCTACTGCAGGGCCGAGTACCCTCTGGCCCTCGAGAGGATCGATGTCGCCCTCGCACAAGCCCGGGATATGGGGCTTCTTGGCCGAAACGTCCTCGGGACCGGATTTGACTTCGATATTGATGTGAAAGAGGGCGCAGGGGCCTTCGTCTGTGGCGAGGAGACGGCCCTCATGGCCTCGATCGAGGGGAGACGTGGGATGCCGAGGGCAAGGCCGCCGTACCCTGCCAACGCTGGCCTCTGGAATATGCCCACCAACATCAACAACGTCGAGACCCTGGCGGACCTTGGGCCGATAATCGAGAACGGCGGCAAATGGTATTCCTCCTTCGGGACCGAGAAGAGCAAGGGCACCAAGACCCTGGCTCTGGCAGGCGCCGTCCGGAGGACGGGGCTTGTGGAGATCCCGATGGGGATGACTCTGAAGAAGGTCGTCTTCGACATCGGTGGAGGCATGTCGGGCGAGAGTCCTTGCAAAGGCGTCCTCACAGGAGGGCCCTCCGGCGGATGCATCCCGGCATCCCTTCTCGACGTCACCGTCGACTACGAATCTTTGACCGCGGCTGGCTCCATCGTCGGCTCAGGGAGCATGATAGTGATCGACGAGGGAACCTGCATCGTCGACCTCGCCCGATTCTTCTTATCCTTCACCCAGAGGGAGTCCTGTGGAAAGTGCACCCCCTGCAGGATCGGAACCAAAATGATGCTAGACATCCTGGAGGGAACGACCAGGGGCGAGACTTCGATCGAAGATCTCGACCGGCTGGAAAGGCTTGCTGGGATCGTGAAAGACGGGTCCCTCTGCGGCCTTGGCTCGACCGCACCAAACCCTGTCCTGACCACCCTTCGATACTTCAGGGACGAGTACGAAGAGCACATCGCAAACCTGAGCTGCCGGGCCCTCGTCTGCAACAATCTCGTCACCTTCAAGATCGATCCTGATCTGTGCACCGGCTGCAGGATCTGCGCCAAGAACTGTCCCGCCGAGGCGATATCCGGCGAGTCGAAGAAGCCTCATGAGATCGACCAGGAAAGGTGCATCCGGTGCAGCCTGTGCCTCGCTCTCTGTCCCGAAAAGTTCGGGGCAGTCTTCAAGAGTCCCGGCAGAGGATCGAGGGGCGAAAGAATCCCTGCGTTGGTGGCGAGAATATGAGCAAAATCAGTCTCCAGGTGGACGGGATCGAGATCGATGTGGAGCCGGGAACCACAGTCAAGGAGGCAGCAGAACTGGCCGGTGTGAAGGTTCCCGCCCTCTGCAGCCACCAAGAACTTGCGCCCTACGGCGCCTGCAGACTATGCCTCGTCAAGATCGAGGGGATGAGAGGCTACCCCTCTTCCTGCACAACGCCGGCGGCCGAAGGGATGAAGGTCACAACCCTCGACCCAGAGCTTCAGGAGCTGAGGCGCGGGATCCTCGAGATGCTTCTGTCGGAGCACCCAAACGTCTGCATATCATGTGAGAGGGAGAACGACTGCGACGAGATCAGAGCGGCTCTGAGGAAGGCACCCCAGCCGACGGGTTGCAGGTACTGCCCCAATGACGAAAGGTGCGAGCTTCAGGAGGCGATCGACCTCGTCGGCGTCGATAAAGATAGGATCCTGCCCTTCGAGCCGGAAAAACCCGTCTTTAAAAGCTCCTTCTTCGACCGCGACCCAAACCTCTGCATCCTATGCGGAAGATGCGTTCGGATCTGCGACGAGATCAGGGGCGTTGGAGCCCTCTCCTTCGTCGACCGGGGCCGAAACTCGATGGTGGCGACGGCCTTCAACAAGCCTCTCGAAGATCTCGGCTGCAGGTTCTGCGGGGCCTGCGTCGACGCCTGCCCCACCGGATCACTCGTCGAGCGGGGAAACAAGTGGGCAGGCCCACCAGAGACGGTCGTGACCACCACATGCCCATACTGTAGCATGGGATGCAGGATCGGCCTTGAGGTGAAGGAGGACGAGCTTCTGAGGGCAAGATCCGCCGAGGGGTATCAGCTCTGTGTCAGGGGCAGGTTCGGCCTCGACTTTGTGACTGACCCCCGCCGGTTGAATTGGCCCCTCGTCAGAAAGGGCGGAAAGCTCGTCGAGAAGAGCTGGGAGGAAGCTCTTGGCATCGTGGCGGACCGTCTCAAGGATTTCAGGGGCAGAAAGTTCGCTCTCGTCGCCTCGCCAAGCTGCACCAACGAGGCCTTGTACCTCCTCAAGCGGTTCGCAAAAGAGGTGATGAACTCCGAGAATGTTGCGGTCTTTGATCCCTCCGTCTCGGCTCCTGCCTGGAATGAAGACGTTTCCTTGGAAAAAGTTAAAACTGCAAGGTCGATCCTTTTGGTGGGAGACCCCAGTGATACCCATCCCGCCCTCGAGCTTGCCATCAGGTCGGCGGCGAAGGGAGGCGCAGACCTTGTGGTCGTCAGCCCGTTCTTTGCGCCCCTCGTTTCCGGATCAGGCCAGTGGATCAAGCCAAATCCTGGAACCGAGAGCCTCGCCTTGACGGGGCTTGCAAAGTCGGTCATCGACAAAGATATTCAGAAGGCGTCGGCAGATCGCGCAGAAAACCTCGGCTCTTTCCTATCTCGAATTCGGAAGATCGAGCTCGACAAGGCCGCAGAAATTTCGGCGGTATCGAGAGAGGAGATGGAGAAGGCAGCCGACGTTCTGGCTGAAAATGAACCGATCATCGTGGTCGCCGGCCAACCCCGGGAGACGATGGACACCGCATCAAACCTCGCCCTGCTTCTCGGTGGGAGGATTTTCGCGCCCGGAGTTCACGCCAACTCCAGAGGCGCATCTGACATTTTGCCAGAGGCAGGAGGCTTGTCAGACCTACTCCAGGCGGCCAAAGCCGATGAGGTGAAGGCGGCCTACTTCGTGGGTGTGAAGATCCCCGAGGAGCTCTTGTCCGACATCGAGTTTCTGGTGATCCAGGACCTCTTCCTGGAGGGGTTCGAGGATAAGGCAAATGTGGTCCTACCCGCGGCGAGCTTCGCTGAGTCAGATGGCAGTTTCACAAGCTTCGATGGGAGA
>DUKF01000111.1 GCA_013329455.1 Methanotrichaceae archaeon
ACTCCAGGACGATAATTGCTTTTGGAACGCTCCTGGACCCTCAGACCCTGACCCTCGGCTTTGCAAGAAGGTTCGCCTCATACAAGAGGGCGACTCTGCTCCTACGGGACGTTGAAAGGCTCCGAAATATCCTCACCAACCCCCAAAGGCCCGTCCAGATAATCTTCGCAGGGAAGGCCCATCCCGATGACCAGCAAAGCAAGCTCCTCCTCCAGCAGGTCTTCAACGCCGCCGCCGACAAGGACTTCGAGGGGAGGATCGCCTTCGTCGAGGACTACGACCAGTACCTGGCCCAGTACCTGGTTCACGGCGTCGACGTCTGGGTGAACAACCCCCGGCCCCCCATGGAAGCCTCGGGAACCAGCGGCATGAAAGCATCCCTCAACGGCGTTCCCCAACTCAGCATCTTCGACGGCTGGTGGGTCGAGGGCTACAATGGCAAAAACGGTTGGGGTTTCGAGGGTGCGGAGGGCCCCGACAACGACGTCAGGGACGATCGGGACGCCGAAGCCATCTACGAGATCCTGGAAAAGGAGGTCATCCCCCTCTACTACAGGGTCGACGACGAAGGGATCCCAAGAGGCTGGGTCAAGCTGATGAAAGAAGCGATTATGGCCACGGGACCTCATTTCACCTCCAGAAGGATGGTGAAAGAGTACACCGAGAAGTTCTACCGACCCGCCCTCGAAGAGACGACGGCGACCAGGACCTGCAAAGGGCTTTGAGATCTGAATCGGCCACATTTTTGAAGTTTCGGAAAAAGAGGAAAAAAAGAGGAAAAAGAGACGGTTTTGGGAGGGGTTCAGTAGTCCTCCATACCGCCGGGCATACCGCCCATTCCACCGGGCATACCGCCGGGCATGCCGCCCTCTCCTCCGGACCTGGAGGCGATGACGTCATCGATCCTGAGGATCATGACCGCGGACTCGGTTGCGGAGCTGATGGCCTGGGTCTTTACCCTCATCGGCTCGACTACGCCCTTCTCCTGCATGTCAGAGGGTTTGCCGGTCTCCATGTCAAGGCCTGCTGCCTTGACGCCACTCTCGTGGCTGCTTCTGAGAGCCACAAGGGTGTCGATCTGGTCGAAACCTGCGTTCTCTGCCAGGGTCTTGGGTATGATCTCGAGGGCCTCGGCAAAGGACTCGATGGCGAGCTGCTCTCTACCACCGACGGTGGCCGCATACTCTCTCAGCCTGAGGGCCAGCTCGATCTCGGGAGCGCCGCCGCCGGGCATCAGGAGAGCGTCTTCCAGGGCGACGCCGACGACCCTGAGGGCGTCTTCCATCGCTCTGTCCAGCTCGTCGACGACGTGCTCGGTTCCGCCTCTGAGGATGATAGAGACTGACTTCGGGTTCTCGCACTCCACGACGAAGGTCATGTCGTCGCCGGCGATCTTCTTCTCCTCGACGAGGCCTGCTTTGCCAAGTTCGTTTTCGGCGAGATCGTGGATGCTGGTTACGACCCTTCCGCCGGTGGCTCTCGCCAGCTTCTCCATGTCGCTCTTCTTGATCCTTCTGATGGTGAAGACGCCCGCCTTGGCCAGGAAGTGCTGGGCGAGGTCATCGATCCCCTTCTGGCAGAATACGACGTTGGCCCCGGTGCTGACGATCTTGCTGACCATATCCTTCAGCATCGTCTCTTCCTGGTCCAGGAAAGCCTGGAGCTGGTCGGGAGAGGTGATCTCGATCTTGGCGTCGACCTCTGTCTTCTCGATCTCGATTGCTGTGTTCAAGAGGGCGATCTTGGCGTCCTTGACCTTCTTCGGCATGTTGGGGTGGAGACGCTCCTTGTCGATCACCATGCCGTAGACGAGCTGAGAGTCGGTGATGCCGCCGCCGACCTTCTTCTCGACGGTGATGTTGTCGACGTCCACGGTCCCGTCCTCGTCCACTATCGCCTTGACGGCCTTTACCGTCAGCTCTGCAAGCTCGACTCTAGCAATTCCGGATCCCTTCCCGGTCATGGCAGTGATGGCGATCTTTTTCAGCAATTCATCGTCATCGGGGGAGACCGTTATCGCCATGTCTTTCATGATTTCCATGGCCTTGTCCGCTGCAGCCCTATATCCTGCGGCGATGACCGTGGGGTGGATCTCCTGCTCCAGCAGCTCTTCGGCCTTCTTCAGAAGCTCGCCAGCCAGAACCACAGCCGTTGTGGTCCCGTCTCCGACCTCGTCGTCCTGGGTCTTGGCGATCTCGACCATCATCTTGGCTGCCGGGTGCTCGATGTCCATCTCCTTCAGGATGGTGACGCCATCGTTGGTTATGACCACGTCGCCCAGGGTGTCGACGAGCATCTTGTCCATGCCCTTGGGACCGAGTGTGGTCCTGACGGCGGTTGCCACGGCCTTTGCGGCCATGATGTTCGACTTCTGCGCTTCGCGACCGGCAGTCCTCTCACTGCCCTCTCTGAGTATGAATATAGGGGTTCCCCCCAATCCTGCCATCTTTTTTCGTCCTCCTGTTGATCTTATTGCTTGCGAGGTGTTTAAACTTCTATATGAACGTTTCGGGGATAAGTGTCCTCTGATAATCATCCCAAAAAGCTGAGACCATCACGAAGCGAGGTCATTCTGACGGCGGTCCGATCCCAGCCCCGGTATCGAAGGACAACTGGCGTTCTCGGATTCGATAACGAGGAATCGGCTGTAGCGAGGCTGGCTGCAAACCTATATATATCCGGTTCGACTGTCTTCCGTCAGAATGGCCGAGACCAGCATGTACGTAGTGAAGACCACAGCAAATCAGGAACGCTCAGTCGCGAATCTCATCGCCTTGCTGGCGCGCAAGGAGAAGTACGACATAACGGCGCTTCTGGTGCCCGACGTCTTGAAGGGCTACGTCCTCGTAGAGGCGAAGGCTCCGGAGATCGTCGAAGAGGCGATACAGGGGGTACCTCACGCCCGTTCGGTGATTAAGGGGGCTTCCAGCTTTGGCGAGGTCGAGCATTTTCTGACGCCGAAACCCGCGGTGGTCGGAATCAACGAAGGTGCCATAGTGGAGCTGATCTCGGGACCTTTCAAGGGCGAGATGGCAAGGGTCAAGAGGGTAGACGTCGCCAAAGAGGAGATAACCGTAGAGCTCTTCGAGGCGATGGTGCCCATCCCCATAACTGTGAGGGGTGACCACGTGCGCGTGCTCAGCAAAGATGAGATTCAGAGGTGAGTTTCTTGGCCGATGTTGTTGAAGTGTTGGTACCCGGTGGAAAGGCCAGCGCAGGACCCCCGCTGGGCCCCGCACTAGGACCACTAGGTGTTAACGTTGCAGATGTTGTAAAGAAGATCAACGAGGCGACTGCAGATTTGAACGGGATGCAGGTCCCGGTCAAGGTTACGGTGAAGAGCAGGACCGAGTACCAGGTAGATGTGGGAACTCCCCCAACCTCGGCACTGGTCCTCAAAGAGGTGGGGCTGGAGAAGGGATCCGGCAACGCCTTCGAGATTGTAGGGAATTTGACCATGGATCAAGTGGTCGTGGTCGCGGGAATCAAAAGGAAGAACCTACTTTCCGTCTCCCTGAAGAGCGCTGCCAAAGAGGTCATCGGGACTTGCGGAACCATGGGGATCACCGTGGAAGGCATGCCCCGAAAGGAGGCCCAGGCGGCGGTCGACGAGGGCAGGTTTGATGAAGTCCTCGCATAGAAGAAAACTTAAAATAGAGGATTGCAGACGGAATTTGGACTCTCTTTTTGAGACGCCGTAGTAGACCGGAAGTCGTGGACTACGGAGGATTGAGATGAATAAGACGACAGAAGACGCCGTCAGAAAGGCGATCTCCGAGGCACCTGAGAGAAGGTTCAACGAGAGCGTCGATCTGGCGATTAACTTGCACAATATCGACATGAGTCAGCCGGCCAACAGGGTGGACGAGGAGATAATTCTGCCCCACGGCCGCGGCAGATCTTCAAAGATCGCGGTATTCGCCAGTGGTGAGACTGCTCTTCTTGCTCAGCGTGCAGGCGCGGATCTGGTAATCTCTCCAGACGAGCTAAATGAGCTGGGCGATGAGAAGAAGCGAGCAAGAAAGATCGCCGACGAGTACACATATTTCATCGCCGAGACGAGCCTCATGCCGACGATCGGCAAGAAGCTGGGCCCCATTCTGGGAAAGAGGGGGAAGATGCCCCTGCCTCTGCCTCCAAACGTGGACATCGCGCCCATAATCAAAAGGCAGAGAAACCTGATGAGGGTAAGGTCTCGTGACCGACTCACCTTCCACATGGCCGTTGGCTCCAAGGATATGGACGTCCAGCAGATCGCGGAGAACGTAGAGGCCGTCACGACAAAACTTGAACAGACCCTCAAGGACGGCAAGCAGAACCTGAAGTCCGTCTACGTGAAGACTACCATGGGTCCCGCGGTAAAGGTGATTTGAGATGTCCGTCCAGGTACGCCGTACAGAACACGTCCCAGAATGGAAGATCAGAGAGGTAGAGGATCTGGTCGAGAGGATAGGCGAGTCACCCGTCGTCGGGCTGGTGGGCTTGACAGACATCCCCGCAAAACAGGTCCAGGACCTGCGCGCTGAGCTGAGGGATGTAGCCACCATCAAGATGGTCAGAAACAACATCGCCCGCAGGGCGATAGAGAAGTGCTCCGACGACGTCTTGCCTCTGGCAGACGAAATCGAAGCCCAGACAGCTTTCATATTCACTGACGTCAACCCCTTCAAGCTCTACAAGATGCTGGATGAGAAAAAGCAGCCGATGCCGATCAAGGCTGGCGGGAAGGCCCCCTCCGATATAGTAATCGAGAAGGGTGAGACCCCGTTCTCTCCGGGTCCCATGGTGGGCAAGCTCCAGAGCGCTGGAATTCCTTCCGCCATAAAGAGCGGAAAAGTGGTCGTCAACGAGACGAAAGTGGTGGCCGAGGAGGGCGAGATCGTTTCAGCCCAGCTGGCCGAAGTGCTGGCGACGATGGAGATATTCCCAAGGAAGGTGGGACTTGAGCTCCGGGCCGTTTACGAGGGCGGTCTCGTCTTCAGGTCGGAAGATCTCACCATCGACGTCGAGGATATCCTATCTCAGATGAGCACCGCCTCTGCGCAGGCGCTGGGTCTCGCTCTGGAGATAGGTTACGCAACGCCGGCTACGATCAGTCCACTTCTCCAGAAGGCTGCCTCAAAGGCCAGAAACCTGGTACTGGAGTGCGCGATCCCTGTTCCCAGCATGATGGAGGCGCTGCTCGCAAAGGCGGCTGCAGATGCGTCAGTGCTGACCAACCT
>DUKF01000167.1 GCA_013329455.1 Methanotrichaceae archaeon
AAACAAGAACTCCGGGATCAAGATGATCCATGGCTGTTCGGAAAACCAGATCCTGGAAAACGAGATCTCTGAAAACGGTGTCGTTGGGATATTCCTCCAGTCGGGATCAGGATATAACGTCGTCAGAGGAAACGAGATCACCGACAACCCGGTCTTCGGAATCCAGATCCAGGAAGGTCCCGACGGAAACAACACAATCCTCGAGAACAACATCTCGGGAAGCCAGAAGGGAATCTTCGTCAACACCAACGGGAACCACGCGTACAAGAACAGGATCTTTGACTGCGTCATTCCGGCTGAGGATAGAGGGGTAAACCAGTGGTATGCAGCCTACCCCGAGGGTGGAAACTTCTGGGGTAACTACATCGGATCCGACGAAATGAAAGGACCTGGCCAGAACATCTCGGGAAGCGACGGCTTTGCAGATCTTCCTTACATCATCAACGAGAGAGCCAGAGACGTATATCCCATAATAGGCGAGTCTGTCCAACCCATCAAGCTGATCGACGCTTCCATCTATCCTGGCCGCGCCCAGATAGGCACGCTGGTGACTGTGGAGGCTGTCCTCGACTCCAAATACGGGATCGGCCAGATATCGGCCCGCGCCAAGAGCGTCCTCAGGTCTTCGGAGCCGAACCGGTATGTTCGGATGGACCGATCCAAAGAGAACGTTTACGTGGGCACCCTCCAGACCGCCTTGATGGGGGCGGGAAGGTACGAGATAGTCCTGACGGCGAAGGACGCAAAAGGATACGAGATAGAAGAAGAGATAGGCGAGCTTGAGCTTCTGCCGAGATCCGGATGGAACTTCAACGAAGCCCTCTCTCAACAACTTTAAGTTGATCACACTTACAATTGCGTTTTAGGGGAAAAGCCATGTTAGGGGTTAGAAAAGACAAGTTTTCAACTGATCAGCCCGGCCCGAAAGCCGGGCGCAAGTCTGCGAGTTTCCGGTCCAGGATCGCTATGATTGTCGGGACCATGTTCCTTGTACTAGGCCTGATCACTTGTGCAGGTGCGCAACCGGGTATAGATCAAGAACGTTTGGATAAGTGGGACTGCCCCACCTGCAAGGGCGATGAGACATTTGAGCTGGACATCTTCAACTTCCTGGGGCACGGCTTCGATGACAGCACCGTGGGTGAGAAGCCCGCAGGGCCACAAGATGTGAGAGCCGCCATGGAGAGCGAGTCTGAGAGACGCAGGGAAGGGTTTGTCCACGACGAGTTTCTCGCCTCGGTCGAAGACGCGAGCGGCTCAGACATAATACTGGACGTGGGGTCCGACTACGCCACCACCCACATCAAGGGAGCGATCCCCCTTTACTGGAACGAGCTTCTCGATGAGAACAACAACCCCAAGTCGGCCACCGAGATGAGCGAGATCTTCGGAAACGCCGGCATATCCGCCGACGACTCAGTGGTGATCTACGGCGACTGCGCCACGTGCGACGGCATATCTGTTGCACCCTTCGTCTTCTGGGCGATGCGATACATCGGCCACGACGACGTCAAGGTCTTGGACGGAGGACTTGATGAGTGGAAGGCCGCAGGCCTCACGACGGAGAAGAAGGCCAACGAAAGGTCCGCCGTTACCTACACGCCCAGGGTTAGATCAGGCCTATTGGCCGACTACGACGGGGTGGCCGGCGGTGAGTATCAGGTCGTTGACGCCAGAACCTTCCAGGAGTTCGCCGCCGACAAGATACAGGGCGCCATCCACATAGACTACGATGAGGTTCAGACCGACGGCCAGGTGAAGAGCAGCGAAGACCTCACAGGGATCTTCGTGGGACTTGACGAAGACGAGCCGATCGTCGTCTACTCCAACGCCGGTGCAAGGGCCACCATGGTCTGGTACGCCCTCCAGCTGATGGGATACGACTCGAGCATCTACACCTGGAACGACTGGGAGGATCACAGGTCACCGGTCAAGGCTACCCTTAAAGAGGCCCGGGCCGACCCGAACCCAGCAAGGCCGGGCCCCGTGAAGATATATGCCACCTTTGAGGTCGTCTCCGACGAAGGTGATTCGGCAACCGACATATTCGCGACGGAGACCGCTGCCATAGAGAGCACCACTGCCGAAACAGCCCTTGAAGAATCCGGGCCAGACGATGCGGTCGCAGAAGATGCAGCCGCCGAGACTGAGGTTGCCGAAGAAGTCGTCACAGAGGACGACGGAACCGATCAGACGAACGAATCCATCATCAACGGGACTGAGATCGAGGAGATGATCTCAGAAGCAGCCTCAAAAGAGGAGCCTAAGGTGAAGACCATGGGCTGTGTCTCCTGCTTCGATCCTGTGACTCTTTACGCCTCAGGCTCCAACCCCTCTGAAATCGTCGGCGGGGTCAAGCTCGGGTCTGTGGGAAGCACAAACCTCGCACCGATAACCGCTGCGGGGGCCCTGATCCAGGACCAAGACGGAGAGGTCAAGGCCACCATCGAGCTGGTCTCCACCATGAGCGACGAGTACGTGGGAACCTGGGACGCCACCGGCGCGCCCGAGGGGTTCTACACTGTGACCTTGGCGGCAGCTGCAGGCGGGAAGACTTCCTACTTCGAGGACGTCCTGACGATAGAGATCGACAGCTCGGCTCCGGCCCAGGAGACGACTACGAACGCCGCCACCGTCGATAGCATCAAAAAGCTGGGAAGGTATTAATCGGATAAAGAAGTATAGACTTAAGAGATGAGCCGCCCAAGCCCTCTATTTTTTCTCGCCCTGGTGGCGATCGTCTGGACCTCCTCCAGCGGCGCGGCCATTTCCGTCTCCTTGAAAGAGCAACCTCAAGAGGTGTCCCCTCGCTGGTTTCTCCAGAGGATGGACTCTGTCCTCAATCCGGGAGACGACGACATCGAACCTCCCGTCATCTTAAACCCTCACGTTTTGCCTGAGATCATGAAGCGGGGAGACCCAAGACCCGAGATTAGCGCCTGGGNNCCTCCCGTCATCTTCAACGCCCACATATCACCGATGATCATGAAGCCGGGCGACCCGAGAGCCGAGATCAGCACCTGGGTGAGAGACGACGTCTGGGTGGACACTGTCTACGCCGAGGTGGGTGGCCGGTACATACCTTTGATCGACCTCAGCCGAAACGGAAGATACGAGGGACACTGCGGCTCGAACCTTCCGCCCGGTGACCACGATATCACCATCGTTGCCGTCGACAAGGCTGGAAACGCCGCCAAGTGTGACGACCTCGTCCTCAAGGTCCTCGATCCCTGCGACCTGAACTCCAACCGGATCGAGGACTGCCTCGAGGAACTGGAAGATCAAGACCTTCGGGTTATAGTCCTCCACGAGGAGAACATGTCCCTGAAGAAAGCGGAACTGAAGAACCAGGAGAAAGTTGAAGAGGAGTTCAGAATCCTACCCGGAACTTCGATGGTGGTCCCGTGTGGCGAGCTCGAGAGCCTCGCGAAGATCGATGGCGTCAAGGGAGTTTACAGAGATCAGAAGCTCCAGATCCTGGGCGATGTCTCAGAAGAGTACAGTCCAAAGGAGGACCCTC
>DUKF01000074.1:0-201 GCA_013329455.1 Methanotrichaceae archaeon
CAGGTCGTGGGCGATGAACAGGTAGGCGAGGCCGTGCCGTTCCTTGAGGTCCATCATCAGGTTGAGGATCTGCGCCTGAACGGAGACGTCGAGGGCCGAGACGGGCTCGTCGCAGACGATGAGCGCGGGATTGAGCGCGAGCGCGCGGGCAATGCCGATCCGCTGCCGCTGGCCGCCGGAGAATGCGTGCGGGTAGCGGTT
>DUKF01000074.1:216-4126 GCA_013329455.1 Methanotrichaceae archaeon
GAGGCCCGCTTCTTTGAGCAGCCCGCGGACGCGCTCACGCCGTTCCTTGCTCGTGCCCACGCGGTTGACCTTGAGCGGTTCGGCCACGATCTGCTGCACCGTCATCCGCGGGTTCAGCGACGAGAAGGGGTCCTGGAAGATCATCTGCATGTGCCGCCGCAGCGGGCGAATCTGCTTCTGGCGCAGGGCCGACAGCTCGTGGACCTCGCGGCCGTCGGGGCTGAACTGTACGCTCCCCTCGCGGGGGGCGATGGCGCGCAGCACGGCGAGGCCGGTCGTCGTCTTGCCCGAACCGCTCTCGCCGACGAGGGCTATCGTTTCGCCCTCGTAGAGGGTTAGGTCCACACTGTCGACGGCCGCAAAGTCCCCAAAACTCGTCTTGACTTCCGATAGCTCCAGGAGGGGCACGATCCCGCCTCTGTGGCATGCGATCATCCGATCGCCAATATCCGACAACGTCGGGACCTCTCTTGTGCATCGATCAATCTTCTGGGTGCACCGATCGCTGAAAGGGCAGCCAGAGACGCCGTGCTCCATCCTGCCCGGTATCCCCTGAAGGTCTTTTGTGGTGGTCATGTTGGGCGACGACCTGATGAGCCCCCTGGTGTAGGGGTGGCGGGGATTCTCCAGAAGGTCTTGGGTGTCTCCCATCTCGACGATCCGGCCAGCATAGAGGACCGCCATCTTCTCCGTCAGCTTCGCTGCAGTGGATATGTCGTGGGTTATGACGAGGGCGATCTTCTCCCTGATCCTCTCCCTAAGAAGCTGGGTGATCTCGGCCTTGGTCACGGCATCCAGCGACGCGGTCGGCTCGTCGAGGATCAGAACCTGAGGGTCGTTTGCAAGGGCCATGGCGATGAGCACCCTCTGCTTTTCGCCCCCGCTCAGCTGGTGGGGGAAAGACTCGCCCTTCTCCTCGTCCAGGCCCACGGACCTGAGAAGCTTGCTGACCCGATCCCCGACGTCTTCGGGACTGCCCTTTTCCCGATGCGCCGAAATCGCCTCCTCGATCTGGTCGTGGACGGTCATGAGGGGATCAAGGGCGTCCTCGACGTTCTGAAAGACCATGGCCATATCCTTTCCCCGCAACTTTCGCCGCTCCTTCTCGTCCAGGGACACGACATTCTTTCCGTCGAGGAGGATCCGGCCGGTGGTCCTTCCGTCCAATAGGCCCATCAATGCGAGTCCAAGGGTGGTCTTCCCGGCCCCCGACTCGCCGATGATCGCCAGGGAGTCGCCCCGAAGGAGGTCGAGGTCGACTCCTGCGAGGATCTCGGTTCCGTCGTAAGATACCTTCAAGTCGTTGATTTCGAGCATCGTCAGATTCCTCCCTTATGGCCTTTGGCCCCATCTCGAAGCCTTGGGTCGAGGGCGCTCTCCAGGGCAAAGCCCGTAAAGCTCAGCCCGATCAAGGTCAGGGATAGGGCGAGGCCCGTCGGCAGGAGCCACCACTTCCAGACCTCCAGGTACGTGAATACCCTCGCGTACTGCATCATCTTGCCCCAGCTCATCATCGAGGGGTCCGATATCCCGAGAAACGAGAGGCCGGCCTCCATGAATACTGCCCGTCTCGCATCCTGGATCATTATCGCTATGAGGATCGGTCCCAAATCCGGGATGATGTGGTGAATGAGGAGATGAGACCAACCAGCTCCAAAGGTCCGGGCCGCAGATACGTGCATTCTCTCCTTCAGGGTGAGCGTCTGGGCCCTGATCACCCTCGCTCCTCCTGGCCATGAGAGTGCAGAAAGAAGCAGGATCATCAAAAGGACGTTCGGCCGGAAGTAAGCCGCCACCAGGATTATCACGATCACGTCCGGGATCGCGATGGTGGCGTCGACGATCCTCATCCAGAACCGATCGTAAACGCCGCCGAAGATCGCCGCGGTCCCTCCGATGAGGATGCTAATGAAGGCGGATAAGAGGGCCACCCCGAATCCGACGGCTAGAGATGTCCTTGCCCCGTAGATGAGCTGGGTCCAGATGTCCTGCCGGGCGTCGTTGGTGCCGAGCCAGTGATCTTCTGAAGGGCGGCTGAAAGCCGGAGCGTCCGTGTTCTCCCGGGGTGAGTAGGGCGATAGGATGGGGGCGAAGACTGCGAGGGCGACCATCAGCCCAATCAAAAAGAGGCCTGCCTTTCCCAGGTTGCTTTCTGCCACCTCGTGCCAGACGTTAACGTGCATGGCTCACCCTCGGATCTAGCTTCTGGTAGAGGATGTCCACCAGGAGGTTCACCACCAGGACCGCCACCGTAACCATCAAAAGTATACCCTGGATCAGGGGGTAGTCCCTCGTTAGAAGGGCGTTGTAAAGGAGCCATCCGACGCCGGGATAAGAGAATACGATCTCGACGAAGAGGGCCCCGGTGATCAGGTGAGGGATCATGAGTCCCGTTGCCGTCACTACCGGCAAAAGGGAGTTTCTGCCCGCGTGCCTGTACTTTATCTGCCCCTCGGAGCAGCCCTTCGCTCTCGCCGTCAGGATGAAGTTCTCCTTCAGGGTGGTGATCATCGTGTTCCTGGTGAGAAGGTATGAGGAGGTGATCCTCACCAGCACGAGTGCCGCCAGGGGCGCGAGCAAGTGGTGAAGGATGTCGAGGGCGAGATGGGGGCCTTCCAGGCCGCTGTAAGGGGTGAGGGCCCCTGATAATGGCACCAGTCCCAAAACCACCCCGAAGACCAGGAGGAGGACGATCCCCATGAAGAAGTCGGGAAAGCCGTTGAGGAACATGAGACCTGCTAGAAGCGTCTTGTCGAGGTTTCGTCCCCTTTTGTACCCGGACTCAACCCCAAGGACGAGGCCTGCCAGGGTGGATATGACCAGAGCCGTGCCCGTCAATAAAAGGGTCCAAGGGAGAAAGTCGAGGATTACTGCGAGGACCTGCTGGTTGTAATAGTAGGAGTGGCCAAGGTCGCCGCTCAATAGGGCGATGATGTATGATGCAAACTGCTGGCCCATCGACTGGTCGAGGGAAAGCCTAGCGATCAGCTCGGCCTCGAGCTGGGGCGTCATCGCCAGGAGCGCCTCCTCGCCGTAGATCGCCTGGAGGGGGTCGCCCGGCATCATCCTCGGAAGGGCGAAATTGAGGATGAGGATGATGGCGAAAGCGATGAGGTAGTTGGAAAAGAAGGCCCCTCGCCTGAGGACTGCCACAGCTCTCGCGGTCGCCTTTTCAAAATTCCATCCCACCTTCGGGTTTTCGAGGTGGCGCGTTTGAAGGTCCTCCATTGAACTATCCCCTGGCCATCTTAATAAATTCTGTCTAATATAGCGCGTAATTTCTCAAGGGATTATCTAAACGGGTCATTATTTATGAAACTTTCCCGAATCGTATGCGCATCAAACTATCAAACTGGTGTTTGATAACACGAAATCCATTTCAGATGAACAATTCAGCTCGTCGATAAAGGGGAAAAAGAGGCGATTCAAACGACTAGATCATTCAGGATGGCAAATTCGGATGGTCTTCTCACCGATCCCCTGCCAACTTCGATAGATCATAGATCTCTTGCGGCCGGGCACCAGTCCGCTGAGGGCTCGCCGCCGACGGTCCGGGGCGAGAGGAGGGGAAAAGCCCTGCACATGATGGGCCTTGCAGGATGTATTTTGCAGAAGCTTGAGTCCTCGTCGAGGAAGATGCAGGGGGAGGTCTTCTTTATCGCCCAGGCCCTATGGCCCCCCTCCTCAACAGAGGCTGCGTATTTTCGGATCGTCTTTTTTATGCTGATCTCGAGGATGGCTGAGAGCCTCTCGACGTCTTGAGGCTCCAGGCTTATGGGGCTTGAGAGGGTGCAGCACTTCCCGCATCTCTCGCATTCGAGGTGCGAGTGGATTTTGTGGAGACGGGTCCCCTGATCTGGGTCCGTGATCGCAGGATCGTAGCCGACGCCGCCCATCAGCCGGATCGCCT
>DUKF01000097.1 GCA_013329455.1 Methanotrichaceae archaeon
TTGAACGACAAAGAGATTGCACGGCTAGAACACGATGGCACGGTACGTCAGGTAGTATTTAGTCACGATGGTGCCACCGTGGCAACAGCAAGCTATAGAGCGGCCCAGCTCTGGGACGCATCAAATGGCAAAAAGCTTGCACGGCTAGAGCACGATGACGATGTGAATCGGATTGCGTTCAGCCCCGACGGCACCACACTCACAACCGCAAGCGATGACCACACTGCTCGGATCTGGCACTTGCAATCTGAAGATCTGATTTTTGAGGCGGTCTCTTGCCTCTCTCGCAACCTGACGGCAGAAGAGTGGCGGCAGTACCTGGGCGATGAGCCCTACCGCGAGACCTGCGACCTCTCCGACCTGGGGCAAGAAAGCACGCTGGAAAAGATCCGGGACCGGATCGCATCTTTCCGGCCCTGACGCTCCATCTTCCGATCCGCTGGACGAAACCGCCCGCTCCACTCCATACGACCGGAAAGGGGACGCGGCCAAGTCCAGCGCCACCTGGGCGACCTATACGCCAGGTGTGCGACTTCGGCGTCGCCCTCGCCTCGGATGCTAAAATGGAACTAAATATAACAGCATCAATCTTTATCCCTCACCGAGAACATTGGCAGCCCAGAGCCGATGAGAGCTGGTTGAGTTTTCCGGATCGTATGTGTTTAGCTTACCTCAATCAGCATCAGTAAGCCCATTTTTTGATATCTCGTGTGGCCAGTTTCAGAGAGCTAATTTCAAGTAACTTCGGCTATAGATATCGTTTTTCTATCTGGCACAAGTTGTTTGTCGGCATGCTTTTGTTGGACAAAAACAACATCAAGCGATCAATTCTGGGGAGCTAAACACGTACTCCGGATCAAAGGTTAGTGATATCAGGCCGTGGGGGCAGCGACGTTCTTCCGGCACTCTGCCGTTAAAGTGATCGAAAACGTCCTGTAAAAAGATATATATCCCCAAGGGTCGCCTTTGATATTCGAGGTATTTCTAAATGGTGAACGCTGAGGTCCGCCCGATTAAGGCCGATTATGCAGATAAAGACGAGGCTAGGGTGGCAGAGTTCGAAGAGGGCGTCAGACGCGGAGTCGAACAGTATAAAACCGGCCAGGTGAAGACGTTCGATGACAAGGCAGAATTCCTGAAACACCTGCGCACCCTTTGAACTTCGTCCTTCTCGAGAAGATGATATGACCCGATCCCTCGATTCGGTGAGGTACGAATTTGCAAGCACCACCGAATTCGACGATCGATTCAAAAAGTTAACGAAGAAGGACAGGGCACTAAAAGATCGCCTGCTAAGGAAGATCGACCAGATAATATCAGATCCGCAGATAGGTGAGCCGAAGAGCCACAAGCTCAAGCACGCTCGTGGCTCTCACGTCGACCCCTATGTTATTGTTTATACATTTAAGGATTATACTGTTATATTTATATATGTAGATCATCACGACGTTGTGTATAAAAAGGCACCATATATATTGGCGAAATATAGCTTGTAGCACTCTTTCCGCAATCTTGGAAATTGGTTAACTATTTCATATAGTCAAACGTGGGCGCGACATAAGCCCACGCCGCCCGGGCGACTTCTGTGCCAGAGGTGTAGCCTCATAATCCGAGTTCTGCCTTGAGGCGCTTCCACGAAACACCCTTCTCCCTTGCCTCTTTGGTAAATCTGTCCAGCTCTTCGACCTCAGACTCGCAGGCTTCGACTTCTCGAACTTGAACCAAATAATCCCTCCGAATCGGCCCCCGATGGGCTTATCCTCGCAAGCGAGGCACCACCCGCCCGGTCCTCTCCATGTACCCGCGGTACTCCTCGCCGAACTCTTCTTCCATCATCTTCTCCTCGCGCGGAATCCGCACGATATAAAGAGGAAGGGATGCGACCAGGAAGGCGGGACCTGCGATCCAGTTCTGGAGGAGGAGAAGCTGAGCGACGGCCCAGAGGAGGTGGGCGGCGTACATCGGGTGGCGGATCTGCTCGTAGACGCCCGAGGTTACAAGCGCGTGTTTCTTACTCAATTTCAGCTCAGGCGAGAAGCTCTCACCAAGGTCTGCGTGCGACCTCCAGAGAAGCCAGAGGGCCTGGAGGAAGAGGGCGGCTCCAAGCGAGCCTGCGACAAGGCTTGCCGTGGCTGGCAGGGAATAGTCCGCAAAGTCCAGCTTGGTCGTAAAGAGGTATAGAAAGGGAACGATTATCATGCCCACGGTGGTGAGGAGCAGAAGCGGCTTGTCCTGCCCACTCTCGCGGTCGTCTGCAACCTTCTCCCGCCTTCGCCACCAGTGCAGCGTCCTTTTGAGCCAGAAGGCTCGGATAACAGAGGCCGCGACAAATCCGGCCAGGAAGGCAACATCGAAGACGTCGTCGAGCATGATGGACCCATTCCATCGGCAAGACAAAAATAGGCGACGGTCCAGCGCCGCAGAATCCGCCTGGCCCAGTCCGACTCGGTCGGATCAGTGAATGGTCTTTGCAAACTCGAGGCTCGTTCTCATCTGCTCGTCCACGTTCTCGTCCGTCGGCTCCATGTGGCCAGGGTAGAGGACCAGAACATCGAGGCCTGCGAGCCGCTCGACCGATTTCACCAACTCTTTTACCATCTCCCCCGAACGGCGGGTCCTCCCGATGTTTCCGTGAGGGAGGATGGTGTCGCCGGAGAAGAGGACCTTCGCTTTCGGCTCGTAAAGGGCTATCGAGCCTGGTGAGTGGCCCGGCGTCTGAAGGACCGCAAAGCTCCACTCACCGAGGTTTATGACGTCGCCTTCCTCCAAGGTCCCGTCAACCTCGAACTCCGCCGGGTCCTCCTCGTAGAGGTAAGATCCTGTTGCAATGTCGTCTCCAAGATCGCAGACCTCGCCTTCGCCGATCAGAACCTTCGCGCCCGTCGCCTCCTTGAGGCCCGGAACCCCTGCGGTGTGGTCGTGATGACAGTGGGTGAGGATTATGAACTCGATCTTTTTGGGATCAATGTATTTCTCGATGTTCTCGATTGATGCTTCAGCGTCCCTGCCAGCATCGATCAGAACCGCAACCTCGTCGATGATCAGGTAGACGTTCCCCTCATGGGAATGGCCACCGCCGTTAACCTTATGCACTTCCACCAAACAAATCACCCCATAAGATAAGTGCAATTCCTTCAATATATTAGTTAGTTGGTATCATGACTTTGATCGAATACGCGAAAAAGGGGAAGACCCCGCCAGAGGTCGAGCTGGTGGCCCAAAAGGAGGGGGTCGATCCCGGGAAGCTGACGCGCCTCTTGGCCCGCGGCCGGGTGGTGATCCCCAGGAACGCCGAACGGAAGATCGACCCCATCGGAATCGGGGAGACTCTCACCACCAAGGTCAACCTCAATTTGGGATCTTCCAAGAACCTGGCAGACCCCGATGCTGAGGTCGAGAAGGCCGTCGTGGCGATGGAGGCCGGAGCCGACACCGTGATGGACCTATCGACCGGAGGCGACCTCGACCTGATCAGGCGAAAGGTCCTCGATGCCGTCGGAATCCCGATCGGGACCGTCCCGATATACCAGGCCGAGGTCGAGGGAAAGCTCAACAGCCAAGGGCTCTTCGACGCTCTTGAGCGACAGGCAAAAGACGGCGTCGACTTCGTGACCGTCCACGTCGGCGTCAATTTGAACTCCTTCGAGAGGCTGAAGGGGAGCCACAGGATAATGGGCGTTGTGAGCAGGGGAGGCTCTCTCACACTCAAATACATGAGCGAGACCGGTGAGGATAACCCCTACTACGCTGAGTACGACCACCTTCTGGACATCGCAAGAGAGCACGAGCTGACCCTCAGCCTCGGTGACGGTCTTCGGCCCGGCTGCATTGATGACGCCAGCGACCGGGCGAAGTACATGGAGTTCATAATGCTTGGCGAGCTCGTCGACAGGGCGAGA
>DUKF01000048.1 GCA_013329455.1 Methanotrichaceae archaeon
GGTCCTGTCGAGGTTGCTGGGTCGGGCTACCAGGCGATCAGGTTCGAGGTCAAGCACGAGGGCCTCAAGTACTCCATGACCTACGACGAGAATACTGGCCTTCTCCTCCACCACAGGTACGACATCCTATCAGCCGACGGCGCCACCGTCGAGACCGGCATAATCGATTTCAGGAACAAACGGCAGGTTGAGATCCCCTGGGCCGGCGGGTCAGCTCCAGCTTGGCTTCGGGCAGGTCAGACGACGACCTACCAGGGCCAGACGGTCTACCAGATCCCCGGGACTACGGCCTCACCCTTCCCAGTGACCCTCCAGGCCGAGGTCGTCTCGGTCCAGGCCAAATCGTCCATCGTCAAGTGGACGTACGTGGGACAGAGCGCTCCATCGATCCCTGCGTATACCGCCAGCGGCGTCAGTCAGTTTTTGGGATTCTGGCTTCCCGAGGTGGCTCTCGAGATCGACGAGGTTGGAGAGGTGGACGCGGACCCAGATACCGGCATCACGATAACTGTGATCCAGAACGATCAGAGCGGGATCGTCTTCGAACAGACGAACAGCCGTGACTACCAGAGACTCCTCACCTACGACAAGGCGACAGGAAAGATCATCAAGAGCTATGAAGAGCAGCTGACCGAGGCGATGACAAATACAGTCCAGAAGACATTGCTGCAACTTGCCTCTTGAGATGGGCCGATTTGAGGAAGGGTGGGACCGACTTCGTCCTGGCGCGGGATTTGGACCAGCCGGACCGCCAATTTTTGGAGGTGGAGGATGTGAAGATGAACCCGTCGCTTGCTTTGGTGGTAATCTTCGTTTCGCTGATCCTGATGGGCGGCGGGACGGCCGACGATGCCGCTCCTGCAGAGATTCTGGATTTGGCCGCTCAGACCTCTGAACGCTGGGTCGAGAAGGGCGAAGAATATCTGTCGATGGGGATGTACAACGAGTCCATTGCGTCATTCGACAAGGCTCTGGAGGTGGACCCCGAGAACGCAATCGCCTTGAATGGCAAAGGCTTCACCCTATTATCCCTGGGCCAGTACAACGAGTCGATCTCGCACTTCGATAGAGCTATCGAGATCGATCCTGAGAACGACGTGGCCTGGAACAACAAAGGCTTCGCCTTGATGTCTCTTGAGAGGTACGACGAGTCGCTCCAGTGCTTCAATAGATCTCTTGAGATCGATCCAGAGGATGCGTTCACCTGGAACAACAAGGGCTCGGCCCTCCTTTCCCTGGAAAGATACGAGGAATCTCTCGATTGCTTCGAGGAGTCGATCATGATCAATTCCTTTTATGTGAACCCCTGGATACTGAGAAATCAAGCGGATCTGGCGCTAAAAGAAAAGAAGAAGGAGAGCTGCTAGCTGAAGGGGTGGACGGGCGGATAGATCTGCACCGACAGACGGCCGGGCGTCGGAATCTCCCTCCAAAAACTTAAATCCTCGTCCCGCCCCAAAGTTTGTCATGAGCAGCGAAAGAGGCGATCAGATGAACGAGATCTTCAGGAACATATACGCCCGCAGGTCTGTCAGGAACTACCTTCATGACGAGGTGCCGGACGAGGTGATTCTGGATTTGATAAAGGCGGGGATCCGGGCACCAAGCGCCATTAACGAGCAGCCATGGAGGTTCGTGATCGTAAAGAATAGAGACATCATCGCTGAATACTCCAGCAGAGCAAAGGAGCTCAGCCTCGAACAGTTTCAGGGCTCAGACCATCCCGAGGTTCAAGGGTTGATCAGGATGGTCTCAAACCCCAAATTCAACATCTTTTATGATGCTCCTGTCCTGGTTATGATTTTCAGTCGCCCTGATGCCCTCGTTCCGGAGATCGACTGCGCCCTAGCAGCCGAAAACATGATGCTTTCAGCCTGGTCCCTTGGAATAGGAAGTTGCTGGATAGGACTTGCGGTCCCTCTCGGCGGAGACGAATATTTTCTGAAAGAGGTCGGGGTTCCGGAGGGCTACAAGCTGGTGGCACCCCTCATCTTTGGCTATCCTGCTAAAGCAGATCATAAGCCTACGCCCCGTGACGAGGACGTGGTTTTGAGGTGGGTGAAGTAACCGAAGGAGATGGGATAACATTGAGCGAAATAGAAGCTGACGATGCTGACAATATAGCTGGCCGCAAGACCGAGAAGGCCACCTTCGCTGCGGGCTGTTTCTGGGGCGTTGAGGCGGCCTTCAGAGAAGTCGAAGGGGTAGTCTCGACCTCGGTGGGGTTCACTGGAGGCATCACCGAAAACCCGACCTACGAGGAGGTCTGCACCGGCAGGACAGGCCACGCCGAGGCGGTAGAGGTCGTCAACGACCCTGATGTCGTCTCCTACGAGGAGCTTCTTGACCTCTTCTGGTCGATCCACGATCCAACGACCCTGAACAGGCAGGGTCCCGACGTTGGGACCCAGTACCGTTCGGCGATCTTCTATCACGACACTGAACAGGAAGCGGCCGCCCGTGCCAAAATGGAGATACTCCAGAGGTCCGGCCTATATAAAAAAGAGATCGTGACCGAGATCGTCCCTGCATCCGAGTTTTACAAGGCCGAGGAGTACCACCAGATGTACTTCGAAAAGCACGGACGAAGAGGGTGCAGGCTGTGGTGATGCGTGAACTGCAGAAGAAAGTTTGGTGAAGTGCTTCACCTCACCTGCACGAAGGGCACCCCCCTCCACTGGGCGTTCCTCAGCTGATCTCCGAAGGTGAAGTAATAGTCATACTCGAAGATCTTTCCATCCTTCATGGTCACGGTGATGGGCATCTCGAAGGCGCCCCAGGTCCAAAGCTCAAGCTCGAAGTCGTTGTAGGGGTCGTAGCTCGTATATTCAGAGGGGCTGAAGGTTGGATGGAGCTGGTAATGGACGGACCGCACGTTGAACTTGTCGAGCCCTGTGACCAGGACCTTGATCCTGAATACCTGCCGCCCGTACGAGTTGTAGGAGTAGTAGACGGTGTTGGTGACCGGATCCACGGCTTGGGTCACGATCTGAATGTCCGGTCTAGCGCCCGGTCCGCTTGAAGATCCATCCGGCCAGACGTAGATCCAAAGCACGTTGCTCCATCCGGAGTTCTCTCCATAAACCGCTAGCTGGTGCCATCCTGGATCATCCACCTCAAGCCAGCCGTTGAAATAATCCTCCCACTTGTATCCGATTGAGGTCCATTCCTCGCGCCCGTTTGGATACCTCTCGTACGACCAGATTCGCTGCGGCTGGTCGTTGTTCACGAGAAGGTTTGTTCGACCGCCGGACCAGTAACCCGAGGCGTCCATGGTCCACGCTCCATTGTAAAGGATTAAGACCTGGAGACCTGGCATGGTGACAAGAGCGCGATCGACACCACCGATGGAGCTTGCTTGGCTGTATGTGAGAGCCTCCCCCTCAGATAGCTGGGTTGCAGCTTCTCCAGAGGAAGCCGACGGCGTAAGTGCGGGCTGCGAGCTGATGTAGGGCCTCGACGAAGTTGGCTCTCCTGAGGACGGTTGCTCGCTGATCGATCCGTCCGGATAGTCTGGTCCAGTCTCCAATTCAGGCCCAATGGGCGGCATGGAAGGAGCTTCTGCAGCATACGCCAAGGCTGAAAATATCAAGGTGAACGCCAATACGACATAGATTGATTTATTTGCTTTCAACTATCCCCACTCCATTTAATTGTGAAAATCGAAGCCTGAGATGCTGAAATTCATCGATTTTCCATTTTCGCGGGCGATCCCGCGGATATCGAGCTTTTCGGGGAAGATAAGTTTCCTCCTGGAAAATGCCCAGTTGTATATGTATTTTTCACGATTTAAATGCTTTTGGTCGGAGGCCTGATACGGAATCGGGAGGCATAGTGTGGAGACGGAGCTTCGAGGTCGAGGATATTCGGTTTATCCACTACGATGAACAGCATACCAGAGCAGGCAGTAATCAAAAGTACCGGTTGACTTCAAAAAAAAGTTAAACAGGAGATTCATCCATCTCCAGAAATGTCGTAACAATTGTTCCGTATTCAACCGGTGCATAGGATGAACCTGCATGTGGAATGCCCTTGAACCTGACAAGCCATGAACCGTCAATCTGATTTGCAATTTCTACTGCAACTGACTGCGGAGTTAGGTCGTCTGCAGTACCGGTGATTAACATTACATCGTTATTGATGCCTGAAAGATTGTCATAACTGCCATTCCATTCAAGATTTGCGACAGCTTCCTTTCGTATGCCTTCGGAGACATCCGGGTTTTGTGCACTTTCCTCTAAAAGGCCGTGCAGTTTCTCTGTTTCTGGAATGTTGGAACTGTATGAGGCAGACGAAAGGATGGCTTTCCTGACTTTTTCTGGGTGGTCAATGAGAAGCTTTTGAGATACAGATGACCCCATTGAGACACCGTAGATGTTCATGCTGTCATACCCGAGTGAAGTGATGAGACTTGCTGCATCGTCAGATAGCTGTGCAACAGTAAACTGTGCATCGATATCTGTACTCTTCCCCATACCGCGGTGGTCGTAAGTATAAATATGGTAATTCTCTGAAAGAATGCCCATAAATTTGGTATTCCATTGATCCATAGTCTCGCCAAATCCCATGACCATAAGAATAGGTTCAGCATTGTTCGTTCCGAATTCGCGGTATGCGAGGGTGACACCGTTTACGTCACTGTATTGAACCTGAGTGTTCTCATATGAGATTTCAGGAACAGTCCTTTCTGACGAATCTACAGGGGTTTGTTTTGTTTCAGGTGATGTGGCGCATCCGCATGTAACGATAATGCATAGCGAAAGCACGATCGTCACTGCGGTGATAGTTGTTTCTTTCATCAAATCTCTCCTGTGTTTCTTTCAGTCTTTAATCTCGTAAATAGTCTTTGAATCCTCGCTTTTTTGTATGGGTTAATTTATGGGATCACAAATCCGCTGGTTTGGTAGTAACAACCTCGTGATTGCCGGGAATCAGAATGCTCATGAGATGTATCGGTACCAATCGTCTTAGAAGTCGAGTTCATGACAGGTACTTGCATGATTGAGCCCGCTTATCGCTATCCTGAGGTTACCCACCCGAAATGGCGAAGAGCCGATTATTAGATTGTGCCTCAACGAGGAAAATTCACATAAGCTATAATCTTGATGTGATTCTTCACCGGGACTTTGGTGGAAAGATGGAGGTTTGGTGAAAAGATGAAGGGCGATGTGATCTCTGCTGTAAGAAAAGACCTTGAAGAGAACGCAGACGAGAAGGCGAGGGAGAGCGGCCAGCGGTTCTTCAAAGAGGAGGCGTTGCTCCACGGCGTGAAGGCATCGATTGTGAGAGAGATCGCCAAGAGGCGCTTTCGGGAAATAAAGGACCGGGAGAAAGAGGAGATTTTCTCCATCTGCGAAGAGCTCTTGAAGTCGGACTACAGCGAGGAGGCCTTCATCGCCTTCGAATGGACTTACTCGCTGAGAAAGCAATACGAGCCCACAGACTTCTTCGTTTTCGAGAGGTGGCTTTCTGATTACGTCAACAACTGGGCCAAGTGCGACACCCTCTGCAATCACACCCTTGGATCCTTCATCGAGATGTACCCCGAATACCTGAAGAACCTCAAAGGCTGGACGGGATCGGAGAACAGATGGCTTCGGCGGGCCTCGGCGGTGACTCTGATACTTCCGGCCCGAAAGGGCGAGTTTCTGGAGGAGGTCTTCGAGATATCCGACCTGCTCCTTGAAGACGGGGACGACCTCGTCCAGAAGGGCTACGGCTGGATGCTGAAAGAGGCGAGCAAAAAGCACCAACTAGAGGTCTTCGAATACGTAATGAAAAACAAAGGTGAGATGCCCAGAACAGCTCTGAGGTACGCGATAGAGAAGATGCCCGAGGACCTGAGACGAAGGGCGATGGAGAGATGAGATCAGGTCTGTTGACAGGTCAAATCATGAATTACGACTGTCTTTTTCCTGCCGTTTCTTTTTTATGGTTCGCCATTTCAGCTTGAACCATGAGACCCAGCACCTTCAATGTCGCCGAGCGGCGCACCAAGATCACCGTCTTCAGAGTCGGTAGGATATGGACCTTCAAGCAATTCTTCGGGGACAAGGAGATCTTCAAGGAGCTTGCCGACCATTACAACCGCGAAAACTACCGTTTTGAGTTTCTCACCGAGCACGAGAGGGACGAGGCTTTCAAAAAGTTGAAGGACCGAGGCTTCGACTTTCAGGTTGTCGAGGACCTGACCGGGTACGTCGTCAAACTCGACAAGGCCAGCAAGTACGCGCCGGTTCTGAAAAACTCTATCGAATACATTGAAACCCAGAACGAGCGGGTGTTCCTGATGAAGGATCTCTTCTCGGCAGAGGTGGCGATCGAGTTCGGGGCCGAGATCTACGATGGGATCATCTCCTTCTGACGAAAGCTTCTCAACCAAATGTTGTTCATGATCGACCTGATCGTCGGCAGTTCCGTCGAGAGAGGTCCCCCATCAGTCTTAGGACCCTTCTGCCCTTTTTTGAAATCTCTACCACCTACGGAAGGAGTCCCTTATCCGCTTCTTAAACTCCCAGATCTCCCGTTCCGAGGCGTTCATCCTCCATCCCAGGTCGTATAAGTCCTTCTCCCGCTCGGTCCCGGTCAGGATCGACCTCAGGAAACACTCGCACTGCCTGCCGTCGAGGCCGCGCTCGTTACACCTCCATCCATCCCCGTCCTTGAGGTGGTTTGATAGAAGGTGGCCGCAGACGCAGCATATCCCGTTTCTGTAGTCGGGTCGCAGCGCCTCATGCCGTCCTTTGGGAAAGGATGATTCCATAATCGTCGATTCCTTTTTTGTCTTGCTTCTGAAACCTGGTTTACCATCCCGGCTTTGGTTGGGCGGGAAAAATGTCCTGTGTCCGAAGGGCGTTCCCGCAAGTGCCCTTCATTCTCTCCTCCCCCGAAGGAAGGCGCCTCCTGTCATGCCGCCCATCGACATCTGCCTCGCCTCTCTCTTGAGCCAGTCGAGGTCCCCGCCCTCCAGCGCCTCGTTGTAGATCTCGGCCATCTTTCGGGCGTACTTGCCCGTCCTGCCCCGGGCGTCGATGGCAAACGATCCGATCCCCATCTCGGCAAGCCTCGGCACCTGGTCTATCAAAGAGAGCTCAACGGCGTTAAAAACGTGGGTCCGGCACTCTCCGTCCCTCCTGACGGGAAAGACGCGCCTTGTCTCATCTTCGATCCCCCAGAACGCTTCCCCGGACTTTGCAACAGACTCGCAGCCCAGGACCGATGAGAAAAGGCAGTTTTCGGCAACCATTGCCTCAATGTTCCCCTGGACCACCACTTCTAGATCCGGGAGGTTTGCGATCGATTGAGATCTTGCAGCCATCTTCTCCATCTCCCGGGCCGAAAGTTCCGGTGAGAGGGTCAGCCTCTGGAAG
>DUKF01000164.1 GCA_013329455.1 Methanotrichaceae archaeon
GCCAGGCGGACTCTTTGTCGGGAAGAATGGCAAAATTAGTGCGCAGTTGATTAACCGCTTCTCTGCGATCTTCGAAATTATCGCTTATGCACTTTCGATGAATCTCTGCCTGGTCGACCAAATCCCTACACCACAGACCCTATGGCATTTCGCATTTAAAATTGTTTTTCATATTGCCCATAGAGGGCCATTTCAAGGAAAGGGCTTCTTGTGCCCCCTCACACCAAGAAGCCGTCCCGTCAGCTTTCGACCAACCCATCCTCTTGCGATCCCGTCTCCCACCAGATCTTGACCCTGGTCGAGGATGCGGGCAGGACAAAGCCCCCGTTCACCTCCTTTAGAACCCGGCCCAGGTGCTCCCTCACGATCGCCTTCTGCTCCGCCGTCGTTATGCGGTACTGGTGGCGGAAGTGCTCCATCGCCACCTCCATCGAGCCGAACCGCTGGGTGTGCAGGAGCCGGAAGGTCCGGACGGAGGGGTAGATTCCCATCTGGTAGAGGACGTTGTAGAGGACATCGCTCTTGGGGCCGGGCGTGTACTCCTTGTCGTGAAGCTTTGGCCAGAGTTCTCGACACTCCCGGTCCCAGTGGGTCTCTCCTGCGAAGTGGTAGAGGTAGATGTGGCCGCCTGTGGCGGCGGCAGCGATCATCTTCTCGACCGCCGCCCGAATGTCGGCCATCCCCAGGGAGAAAGATGCGATCACCACGTCGTAAGGGGTGTGCAGGTCGTCGGCCACAAACACGTCCTCCCACCGTTTCTGGACGACATCGATGTTCTCGACGCCCTCCTCGGCCATCTTCTCCCGCAGGACGGAGAGCATCCCCTCGGCCGGCTCAACGACGGTGACGTGGGCGACCCTCTTGGCGAAGGGGATCGCAAGAGTGCCGGGCCCGGCCCCGATGTCCAGGACTCTCGACTCGGGGGTGATATCAGTTCCCGCGATCGTCTTTTCGACGCGGCCACTGTTCTCCTGGGACATGTTCCAGAACTTTAGGGCGCTAGTCCTGCCCTCCCAGATGCGGGCGCAGTCACGGGCGGGGATCGCCTCCTTGCTTCGTTTCATCTGGGCCTTCCACACCTCGTTCCAATCGATCTCGTCAAAGGGACTTGTCAGGATGATCACCTCGGATATCCCCGCCGCAAAACCGCCGTGCTTTGAACTGCTGCGAGCGGCGAGGGTTGTCGAACAAATTTTATGATGGCTTAGCGGCTCGAACGCCGCATCGTTCGGGCGGACATATCTCTTTTGGGCTTCCGCTGCTATTTTATCTTCGCATTTAAGAGGTTTGCTGTCATTAGTATAACCAAACGATTCGATGATACAAAATATGCACACCAAAAGTCGTTAGTAAGCCAAATAATTGCAGTATTGATGTTAATTTAATCTCAGATATTATGTCATATGCCGCCGAATTTGGGATTTCTGCCACATATAATTAACAGTTAAATTCTCGTTTTCGACATAGTTTAAACGAATAGATTCATAAATAAGCAGAATATCATTTACCATCATAACATAAGATTCGACTATTCAAAAAGAGGTGTTTCAAAGTGCTAAAACCCTTGATATTTGGACTGGCGTTGGCGCTCCTGGCGCTGATGGCGGCCGACTCTGCCGGTGCCGCTGACTACGAGGTCGCCGAGTACACCATCGCCGATCCCACGGGAGACTGGGGCTTTCCCACCCCCTACGCCCACTACTCCAGGGGCCCCGGATACGTGAGGATGAGCTTCGTCTTCGACACCCTCGTCTGGAAGGACGACGATGGGTACCTTCCGGCCCTGGCCGAGGACTGGCAACACATCGAAGACGAGAACGCCTACCTCTTCGACCTGAGAGACGACGTCACCTGGCATGACGGCGAGAAGTTCACCGCCGATGACGTCGTCTTCACCGTCGATTACATCAAAGACCACCCCTACCAGTGGGTCGACTCCTCGATAATCGAGAGTGCCGAGGCCATCGGCGAATACAGAGTGAAGCTCTATTTATCCGAGCCCTACGCGCCCTTCATGGACCTGGTCGCCTGCACCCTTCCGATCCTTCCCGAGCACGTCTGGGACGGCGTCTCTGACCCCGCGAGCTTCAGGGATGATGAGGCCATCGTTGGGACCGGCCCCTACAGGCTTCTCGACTACAACAAGGCCCAGGGAACCTACCTCTACGAGGCTTACGACGCCTACTATTCGGGCGCGCCCGATGTCGGAAGGATCATCTTCGTCAAGATGAGCGACCAGACCGCCCCCGCCGCCCTGAAGCAAGGATCGGTGGACGCCGCATCCGTCCCGCCCGAGGCCATATCCCAATTGGAAGATGCAGACCTTGAGATCGTTGAGGGTGCCCACGACTGGAACGCAAAACTGATGATCAACCACCAGAAAGAGCCCTTCTCAGACCCCGAGTTCAGGCGGGCTCTCGCTTATGCCATCGACCGCAAGGAACTGGTTGACGTGACCCAGCGCGACCAGGCCCTGGCAGGAAACCCCGGAATGGTCCCCCCCGACAGCGACTGGTACAACCCCGACGTCGAGCAGTATGAGTACGATCCAGACGAGGCCAGGGGTATCATCGATGACCTGGGACTCGAGGGCGAAGAGGTGGAGATCCTGGTAGCTGAGCGCGGGACCGTCGGCTGGCCGGGCTCCCGAGTGGCTGAGCTGATCGAGCAGCAGCTCGAGGACGTCGGCCTTGATGTCACCCTTCGATCGCTGGATGGAGCCACCCTCGACACCAAGGTTCAGGAGTGGGACTTCGATCTCGCCCTCCTCGGCCACGGCGGCCTGGGTGCAGACCCCGACTACCTGCGGAGGATGACCCTGGACGAGACCTTCAACAGCGCGAGGTACTATGAGGACGCCGGGCTCGTCGATCTTCTCGAGGAGCAGCAGAGCGAGACCGACGAAGAGAACCGGGCCGACATGATCGACGAGGCCCAGGACGTTTACGCAGAGGACCTTCCGGCCCTAACCCTCTACTACCCCAACTGGTACTGGGCCCACAACGATGATGTGGACCTGTACTACACCAGGGGCGGGATCGCCATCGGAGTTCCGATACCCCTGAACAAGATGGCCTTCCTTTAGGCGGGAAGAAAAAGACAGGGGCCGAAAAGATGATGCCTCAATCTTTGGGGCATCATCAATTATTTTTCATAAACCAAATCCTAAAACCGCATCCTTGGAGGATAATTACTTAGGGGGAACCTTCTCACCCAAGGGCGACGCCAGAAGGAGGCCGCCCGAAATGAGATGCGAAGAGCTGAAGCGAAGGATCGTGAAGTTCGTTCACCAGGAGAGACACGTGACATCCGCCAGGCTCGCCAAAACCTTCGGCGAGGACCCGAACGGATCGATCACCTGCGCCGAGAACCTGGTGGTGGCGCCCGGCCTATCGAGGGAGGCCGGCGAGGCCCTCATCGCCTTAGTGGCCGAGGGGCGAGTTTTCTGGTCACCGATCTGCAGGACCGCCTACCACCTCGACGGCCTCTTTTTGGACCTGCCCGTCTCTTACGTCCAGAGGCCCTGCGATGCGCCCACCTGGCTCCCGGCGGCCTTCAATTCGCCGAAGGTTCACAGACGTGTGATGGAGGCGATCCGGCTGATGGACGGCGTCGGCTACGATCCTTCGATCACAGACCCATATCAGGGGACCCGGTTTCACAAAATTCACTCAAAC
>DUKF01000007.1 GCA_013329455.1 Methanotrichaceae archaeon
GTCTTCATAGGACCCACCAGCAGATCCATCGAGAGGATGGGAAGCAAGATCGCCGCAAGAGAGATCATGAAGAATGCGAGCGTTCCCATCATCCCGGGAAGCGAAGGAGGGATCAGGGACCCCGAGGAAACAAGAGAGCTGGTGGAGTCGATAGGCTACCCGGTGATGCTGAAGCCGGCCGCTGGAGGCGGTGGGATCGGCATGAAGATCGTGTGGAACGACAAGGACTTCGGTCCCGCCCTGAACTCGGCGAGGTCGATCGCCAAATCCGCCTTCGGCGACGAGACCGTCTACTTCGAGAAGTACCTGGCAGACCCAAGACACATCGAGTTCCAGATCCTGGCCGACTCCAAGGGCGAGACCATCTACGTCTCCGACAGGGAATGCTCGATCCAGAGGCGTCACCAGAAGCTGATCGAGGAGTCACCTTCACCGATAATGACCCCAGAGCTGCGGGAGGAGATGGGGTCGATCGCCGTGCGGGCCGCAGAAGCCATCGACTACCGGAGCGCGGGGACTGTCGAGTTCATGTACTCAAGGGGCGACTACTACTTCCTCGAGATGAACACCAGGCTCCAGGTCGAGCATCCCATCACCGAGATGGTCACCAGCGTCGACCTCGCGAAAGAGCAGATCCGGATCGCCGCAGGGGAGCCTCTCGCCTACTCCCAGGACGAGATCGAGATAAGGGGCTGGGCCATCGAGTGCAGGGTCAACGCCGAGGACCCCCTCAACGACTTTGCGCCCGCGCCCGGCAGGATTAAAAGGTACAGGAGCCCGGGAGGGCCCGGCATAAGGGTCGACAGCGGCGTCTACGCGGGCTTTGTGATCCCGCCCTACTACGACTCGATGATATCCAAGGTCGTGGCCATGGGCAGGGATCGAAAGGAGGCTATCGCGAGGATGGAGCGGGCCCTCTACGAGTACATCGTCACCGGCGTCAAGACCAACATAAACTTCCACGTGGCGGTCCTCCGGCACGAGAGGTTCAGGCGTGGCGACATCAACACCAACTTCCTCAAGGAAGAGGCTATAATGGAAGAGGTGAAGAAGGTCGCTGAATCCGAGTACGAGAAAGGGCTATCCCTGGCATCGGCCCTCGGAGCCGACACCAGGAAGGTTGCAGCCATATCCTCAGCCGTAGGAGCCTACATGGCCCATCATGAAACTCCCGCCTCCGAGGAGTAGGTCGACCCTTGAGCAGGGAAGAAATCAACAGAGAGCTGACCCAAAGGGTTGGATCCTGGACCTCCGGCCAGGAGATGGCCGAATCCCTGGGGATCAGCCGGGCCGCTGTCTGGAAGCAAATCCAGTCGCTCAGGGCCGAGGGGTACAAGATAGAGGCCTCCAAAAAAGGCTACAGGCTCGTATCCCTCCCAGACATTCTCAGCGAGGATCTCATCAAATCCGGCCTCAAGACTAAGTTCGTGGGAAGGACGGTGATTTCCCGCCCGTCGCTCGCCTCCACCAACGCCGAGGCGAAGAAGATCGCGCCCTCGGAAGATAACGGGACCGTGGTTCTGGCCGAGGTCCAAACCATTGGCAGGGGCAGGATGAAAAGGTCCTGGCTTTCCCCAAAAGGCGGGGTCTGGATGAGCGTGATTTTGAAGCCGCGGATTCCTCCCGCCCTCGCCTTCAGGGTGAACATAGCTGCCACTGTTGCGGTGGCAAGAGCTCTGGAGGGCCTCTACGGCCTCGATGTTGGGATCAAGTGGCCCAACGACCTTGTTGTGAGGGAGAAGAAGGTCTGCGGGATTCTGACCGAGATCGGCGCCGAGATGGACTCGTTGAACTACGCCGTGGTGGGAATCGGGATCAACGCCAATCTGGATCCCGACTCATTCCCTGAAGATTGGAAAGCCACGTCCATTTCCAGGGAGCTTGGAAGAGATGTCTTGCGGGTGAAGCTAGTTCAGAGAGTTTTGGAGGAAGTGGAGAGGGCATGCGGGGTGATGGCGTCATCCTTTGACCAGGTTATCGGGGAGTGGTCGGCCCGCTCTGCGACAATAGGTCAAAGGGTGAGGATAATCACCATGAGCAGCGAGTTTGAGGGGTTGGCTGAGTCCCTAGAAGCTGACGGGGCGCTTCTGGTTAGGAGGGACGACGGCACCGGTGAAAGGGTTCTCGCCGGAGATTGCGTCCACCTCAGGCCCGCTAAAAAAAAGGTCGAGGAAGGGATCTGACCTCGACATTTCGCTGTCGGAGGGTATTTGTAACGTGAGATTTTCACAGATGGGAGGGTGTCGGAGATGAAGCGCAAAAGAGAGGTAGAGGGGATAGCCAAGGACACGCTTTACTTCATCCTCGAGGCCTCCCGGTCGACCCTGCCCGTGGAGTTTGCGGGGCTTCTCAGGGCCGAGAACGGTGTTATCACAGAAGTTATCATGCTTCCGGGAACTGAATCGTCGAGTAAGAGCGCTCTTGTCAGGCTTTACATGCTTCCCAACATGAGGATCGTGGGATCGGTTCACAGCCATCCCTCCTCCAATATCCGGCCCTCTCAGGCGGACCTGATATTCTTCTCCAAGACCGGCGACTACCACATAATCGCAGGTCCTCCTTTCGACGAGAAGAGCTGGACCTGTTACGACAGGACGGGTTGCCCCAGAAAACTTCCTCTTCTGGACGTGGAGGTCGAGGATGACTATGAGGACTGGTTTGATTAGGGTTCTAGCTACGGGAACCTTCGATCTTCTCCACCCGGGCCATCTGCTGTACCTGGAGCAGTCGAGAGCTCTTGGCGACGAGCTGGTGGTAATCGTGGCAAGGGACGCTAACGTCAAGCACAAGCCCAAACCCATTATATCCCAAGAGCAGAGGTTGCTCATGGTTTCAGCCCTGAAGATGGTCGACAGAGCAATCCTTGGAAGCGAGATTGACATGTTCCAGCCGATCGAGGAGATCAAGCCCGACATAATCACCCTCGGATACGACCAGCACTTCGATGTCGTTCTACTAAAAGAAGAGCTGGCAACCCGCAGGATCGACGCCCAGGTTGTGAGGCTGGAGGGGCACGACCCCTGCCCCCTCTGCAGCTCCCGTATGATAATAGCCAAGGTGCTGGCTGAACGCTGCCCCAAAAAAGATCTGCTCGGCCCGAAGGATTGACCCGGCACCGATTCCTAATACAGGGCCGCAGGCTGCGCGCCAAAGCGCCAGTTACTTATACCGATCGTCCCTCTTTGCCGGCTGTATGGCCCCAAAAGTCGCAGTCGGCGGCACCTTCGACCCAATTCACGATGGCCATCTCGCTCTTTTGAAGAAGGCTTTCGAGGTCGCGGGAGATGATGGTGAGGTGGTGATCGCCCTAACGTCAGACAGGATGGCCACCAGTCAGCGCAATCGCCCGGTACGAAACTTCGAGACGAGGGTCCTTAACCTGAAAGCCACCCTGAAGGAGAATTTTGGAGTGGAACGGTTCAAGATCGAGATGCTTCACACCATATACGGCTCTGCTATCGAGGAAGACTACGATGCGATCGTCGTCTCGCCAGAGACGGAGCCGATCGCCTGCAACATCAACGAGGTCAGGAGGGAAAACCGCCTCCACCCCCTCAAGATCGTGAGAATAGAGTATCAGATGGCCGAAGACGAGGTCAGAATCTCCTCCACGCGGATCTGCGGGGGCGAGATCGACTCTCATGGCAAGGTATCTCACAGCAAGATGGTGGTCTAGAGCGAAAAGGCTGGATCTCTTCAGACCGAATATCTATTTTTATCTATTCCCGTTGCATCATCGATCAACGGATGGATGGAAATGGTCGTCAACAGGCCACTGCGACCGTAATCCATATCAACTCACACAATAAAAAGGCAAAGCATGAAGCTTCGCCTCTTCGCGCTCTTCGCGCTCTTTTCGGTATGTATTGTGCCTGCCGTGGGGGAGAGGTATTCGGGTGACAATCCGCTATATCCTCTGGCCTGGTACAACAAAGGCGTGGCTCTCTCGGAGCTGGGCAGATACGATGAAGCCATAAAGTGCTACGACAACGCCATTGAGCTGGACCCAGAGTATGCCCTCGCCTGGAACAACAAGGGGATCGCCCTCAGCGCTCTTGGAAGGCGCGAAGAGGCCCTGGATTGCTACAACCAATCCCTGGAGATTGAGCCCGATTATTCGCCAGCCTGGAACAACAAAGGAGTCGCCCTGGAAGCCTTGGGAAGAAGCGAAGAGGCGCTCCAATCTTACGAGAAGGCCCTGGAGATTGATCCGAACTACGCCCTTGTCTGGAACAACAAGGGCGGGATCTTCCACAACAGGGGTGACTACAACCAGTCCATCGATTGTTACGAAAAAGCGCTCGAGATCGACCTTCGTCTGAAAGAGGCCTGGAATAACATGGGTAGATCCCTCTATGCAGCGGGTCAATACGACCGGTCCCTCGAATGTTACGAAGAGGCACTGAAGCTAGATCCGAACTACGCAATGGCATGGAACAACAAGGGGATCACCCTCGGCACCCTCGGACGTCACCAGGAGGCCCTTAAATGTTACGAAGAGACCCTGAAGCTAGATCCGGGGCACGTCATGGCCCTGTACAACAAGGGGATCGCCCTCGGGATTCTCGGAAGCTATGATGAGGCTCTCGACTGCTACGAGGAGGTCCTGAGGCTCGATCCGAACTACGCAATGGCATGGTACAACAAGGGGGTAGCCCTCGGGACCCTGGGAAGGTTCGAGGACTCCATTACCAGTTACGAAGAGGCCCTGAAGCTCGATCCGAACTACGCTGCCGCCTGGAACAACAAGGGGATCGCTCAGGGCGTTCTGGGACGCCAAGAGGAGGCGCTTCAATCTTATGAAGAGGCACTGAAGCTAGATCCGAACTACGCCATGGCATGGTACAACAAGGGGGTCGCTTTAAGCGCCCTCGTCCGCTACGAGGAAGCGGTAGTCTGTTATGACAGGGCCCTTTTGATCGATCCTCAACTGAAAGAGGCTTGGAACAACAAGGGGATCGCCCTC
>DUKF01000120.1 GCA_013329455.1 Methanotrichaceae archaeon
TCCATCGTCCACGACGTAGACGACGATCCAGGTCTTGTCGTCGAGAGACCGGCTCAGCACCTCAACGTCACCATCATCGACCGTCTGCAGGTAGGCCAGGTCGTCGGCCACCGAATCGTCGAGTACCTGCCAGTGCTTCCGCTCGTAGGTGAAGGCAACAGCCTGGACGTTCATTTCTGTAGGGTGCCTCATCCAGCCGCCGAAATCTGCTTTTGGATCTTCTGCGATCAAGGTCTCAACGCCCGTCGTTGTATTCATGGCGAAGAGGGCTGCCGTATTCCGGCCACGGCTGTCGACCATATACAAGATCTCGCCGGTCTTGTTGAACCCAACCGATCCCGTCGTTATCATGTCCTCCATCGGGATCTTCGAGAATATCTCCCACCCGTCGTCCCCTGTCCGCTTGAATATCTCGGCACCGCCGTCGGGTGTCGTATTCGTCGCAAACCTGACGTTGTAGTCTTCGTCTATGTCGAAGGAGGAAAACTCTCTGTTCTCCTGGATGAGGGTCATGTTCCCGGTCTTTATATTCAGCCGGTAGAGGTCGTGGTACTCGGGATCGCGGTCGTTGAGGCCAACAATTATATCCTCAGGGAAGTTGCGGCTGACCTTTTGGATTCTGGCCTGGACGTCCTCGAAGGGCGTGAGGTCTTTGATCTTGCCACTGCTCAGGTTGACACTGTAGATCCGCCAGTTTTCATCGCCATCCTTGTCCTGGATATAGAGTATGTGCTCGTTGGTGAAGGTCCACGCGTAGGAGCGTATGCCCCGGTAGGTGTCGTTGGTGACGGTAANNCAGGACGCCGTCTTTGGGGGCGAGATAGCTTATTTTGGAACCGTCAAAGCTCGTTCGAACTGTGATCTTGTCGGGGTTGCCGAAGAGCAGTTCTCGCGGTATAAGTGTATCAGCATCTTCCGATGGCATCTGCTCATCCGTCGAGCTCGAATCTTCGGCCCAACCTGCCATCGAAAGAAGGGCGAATATCGCAACACCGATAAAAACGCGTTTCATGAGTATCCCTCTGCTAAAGCGATTGTGTACATCTATTCAGTCCAATAAACCTCGCTTATTTATAAATCCTGTTCAAGATTAATCTGATCACCAGGTTTCGAAACGATGAAGAAAAATCTCTTTAAACGGGACGAACTCGTTTCGGATCTGGGAGAAGGTGGCTGGATCTCGCCAGGGCCGAGGGATGAGGACCTTGGCCATAGAGAATGTGGGTGTGGTAGAATCTCGTTCATCCCGACATTTCGTGAGATCTTGCCCGATCTTCAACGGATGCTCGATGGCCCGCTGGTGAGTTTCTTCGTCCTGGCGAGGGGGAATGTCTGGAACCTAGCGAGAATCGCCCTCATATCGACAAGAGCTGCAAGAAGAATCGAATCGCATCTTCATGCGTCTCAAGTATCTCAAATCGGGGTTTATGGTCGGTTTTCAAGAAAGCGCATCATACGGAAAGTTTTTAATTTTCATCTACTATTTTTAAAAAGGAGGTATTACTATGCCGCTCAAAGGATATGGTGTGCTGAAAGGAAAAGCGATCGACAGTAAAAACGGGGTCGGTCAGAACCCTCACTTTCATGTGCTGGTCGTGGACGACGAATTGAGGCATCGAATTGCGGTAAACATCAAATCAAACGTTGCGCCATCTGAGCTGCTATATTATGTGGACGAGGATTTTGACCATTCGATAGTCGAAGAGCTGATGGTTTTGCCCTTCGGTTTTCACGATCTGGAATCAAAACCGGGCGGAATGTCCCTCGATTACATCAGGGCAAACCATTTCGACACATACAAGATGAGACCTCTATCTCATTACGTTCCCGGTCCCGAAAACGACCTGAACGAACTGATCCGCAAATATATTGCCAAGGCGATCGGGATGGAAGATAGCGCTGTCTACGCCTTCGGCCAGAAGTGGGGACCGGAAACCAAGCGCGACAAATACTTCGGCTTCAAGCCCGGGTGCGGCATTCACGACATTCACATGAACCAGGGAAACTTTGAGACCTGGAAAGAGGACGACGGCGTCTACCAGGACGGCGGCCTGATAATCCATCTCCCCGACGAGGATCGATGGGTCGCCATATTTCTGGCATTTCAGTCCCAGTGCTTTCATACCGACGACTCAACGGGCCACTGTATCGATGCCTCTCCAGCCACGGGAGATAAGAGCGTGCGCATCATTGCAGCCCTCGCTAACCCGAAAGGTCGGGATCGCGGCCTTGAGAGCGTTCTCCTCCTCAATACGACGCCTGAGCCGATCGACTTAACCGGATGGGCCCTTGCCGACAAAAACAAGAACAAGGCCCTTCTGAAAGGCAGTCTCAAAGCGGGCGACGTCCGCAAAGTCGACCTTTCAGGCGAAGACGTGGTCTTGTCCAACCGAGGCGGGATTATCAGCTTGCTTGACAAAAAGGGGCTGAAGGTGGACGGCGCAAGCTATGCGAAAAAGGATGCTTCAAGACAGGGCTGGACTATCGTCTTTTAGCCCCCCCATCAATTTTTCTCCTCTTCCCCGGCATCGTCCTGTAGATCGCAGCGTCGGGCATGATCTTCCCCTCCATCCTGAGCCTTTGGACGCGGGGGCCTATCGCCTCCATCCTCTCTGCGAACTGGCTCGCCACTAGCTTTTCAAGCTTCTTTCGATCGGGCTCTTTTCCCTTTCCCATGCCTGGGCACGTGGGGTTGTACTTAATATCGAGGATGATGCTCCCCTGGGAGCCAGACCTCTCGACCACCACGAAGGGAAACAGTCGGCAGGCCGTCGGCCTGATGGGATAGATGGAGCAGCCCTTTCCATCCTTGAAAAAGACGCAGCTTCCGTCCGAGTCTTTCGACTTCATCACTGGAAGGTCTAAGATGACCTTTTTTCCACCATCCTCGATTCTAACGCTCCCTTTTTTCTCATCGTAGAGAGTGTCAACGAACTCCTCTGGATCTAGGCTCGTCTTTTTGCTGATCTTATCGATATCCTTCTCTGTGAGGTAGATCAGGTTGCTCTTCTGCCAGAACTCTGCCTGCCTCTCGGGAGGAACGAGGTCGTCGAACTCGTCGGGACGGCGATGATGGCAGCAGGATCCGCAGCGTTGGCACTTGAAACGGGCGTTCCCAAAGGTCGCCCTGATCTCCACTCTAAGCGGCAAGAAGATCTCTCCAAAAAAGAAAAAAAGAAAAAAGGGGGGTTTAGAGCAGCTTGTTGATCGGATGGTTCGGGTCCAGCACTTCCAGGCCGAGCTCTTTTGCGCTCTCTGCGCACATGATGTCGACCATGGCAGCGGCCGGGAAAACGATCGGGGCGTTCTCGATGGGGCCGAATAGGTAATAGTCAGCACCCATGATTCCAGCCACGAGGTTCGATCCGATATCGACCGGAGCGAAGGCTGCTCTGTTCTGCTTCCTGTACTTCTTCATCCAGTCCCAGGCGGAGGC
>DUKF01000170.1 GCA_013329455.1 Methanotrichaceae archaeon
CTCGTCCACGTTCGCTCCGTCTCTAGCACCTTCTGTCGCCGAGTCTTGGCCGCAACCCTGAAGATTCAAACTTTCATCGCCCTGGTTTTTCTTCACGATTCCTTCTCGGTCTTCACAAGCCACAGGTCCTGACCTCCCGACCCCTGAGATTCCGTCCAGCCCGTCATCGCCCATCCGCCGTCTTTCGTCGAGATGATCGACCTTCCAAGGTCGAATCCCGACCCTCCGAAGGTCTTCTCCCAGACCTTCTCGCCTTCTGAATCTGTCTTCGCGAGCCAAAGATCCTGGTCGCCGTTGCCCTGGGATTCTGTGTAGCCCACGACGAGAAGACCATCGTTTTTCGCCTCCAGGGCTGACCAGCCGCCGTCGTCGCTGGGACCGCCGGAAGTCTTCTCCCAGACCTTCTCGCCTTCTGAATCTGTCTTCGCGATCCACATGTCCCTTTCTCCAGAACCCTCTGACTCCGTGACGCCGACGATGACGTAACCGTCTTCGGTCTCGAGGACAAAGTTGCCCCTCTCGTCACCATCTTTGCCGAATGTCTTCTCCCAGACCCTCTTACCCCCTGCGTCCGATTTTACGAGCCAGACGTCTTTTCCGCCCGACCCGTAGGATTCTGTGGTGCCCGCGATGATGTAGCCGTCTTCCGTCTCCAAAATCGAGCTTGCACCGTCGTTTTTGGACCCGCCGATAGTGACGTCCCACTCCTTATTCCCATCGGGGTCGGTCTTCAGGATCCAACCATCGGCGCCGCCTGACCCGCTAGATGTGGTTACTCCGGCCACGGCGTAGCCTCCATCCTTCGTCTCCAGGACGGCGACGCCCCAGTCGTCGCCGGGTCCGCCGAAGGTCTTCATCCACCTGTCGTAGCCGTCGGAGTAGGTCTTCACAAGCCAGAGGTCTTTTCCCCCCGAGCCCGAGGACTCGGTGAAGCCCGTGATGATGTAGCCGCCGTCTTTCGTCTCCAGGACCGCCCATCCTTCATCGTCGCCGGTACCGCCAAAGGTTCTCTCCCATACCATCTCGCCGTCCTGATCTGTCTTAATCAGCCAGAGGTCTCTATTTCCCGCCCCCTTCGAGGCTGTGTAGCCCGCAACGATGAGGCCGGCGTCTCTAGTCTCCTGGAGGGCGAGGCCCCTCTCATCCTTTGCTCCACCGAAGACCTCCTCCCATTCGAGGTCGGGCGCTTGGCCGAGGACGGGCTGGGTAAGGATCGAAATTAGCAGGGCTGCTCCGATCAAAAATGCGATTGCAGCTGGACTTTTTTGCATCCTTGCCCCTCTTCTCTCAAATGCGGCGGTGGCGTTCATTTTGATCAGTGTCTAAAGGTATCGGTCAAAGGCAACGAATATGATCAGGATCAAAGCCGGCAGAGTCCAGAGGAACGATCCCTCGCTGGGAACTGTCCCTTCTTCGGCATCGCGGTTCTCCCCGGTCCTGCCTCCGTTCCCCTCATCGCTTTCCGGACCGTTCCCGTTTCCCTTCGAGGGTGACGAGGTGGCTTTTTCTTGGGGACGTCCGGTCTCTTCGATCTCGGTGGTCGAGGTCGAGTCGTCCATTTTCTCCGTTCTCGATGGTTATCCTGAGGCGGGAGGATTTCAGGGTGCAGGCGGTCCCGTCGTCGTCCCGATAACATACGCTGGTGGGCGGAATCTCGAACCTGCCAGCCTCCGGGCATGATATGGTGTACTTCAGGGTGGCGGCCTCCTCTGGCAGAAGGACCTGGGAGAATTCCGTCTCCCCAGAGGTGAGCCTGGCCCAGGCCGGAACCGTCTCCTTCACCGAGGCCTTCGTCCTCCGGTTGCCGACGTTCTTCGCCGTCATGGTCACCGTCACCTCTTCGCCCGTCTTGACCATTGCGGAGGAGGCTTCCTTCTCGACCTCCACCAGGGGGCCGATGACGTCGATGACAGGGCCCGTTGATGTGACCTTGTAGGTCTTCTCATCGAGGGAGTAGGCCGCCTCTGCCGGTGGGAGGATCTGCCCCTCACCGGGCCTTTCTGCGCTGATGGTGTAGCTGGCAGTCTCTCTCCCCCCCGGCGGTATCGTCATCTTCCAGTTCAAGGCGGCGTCTGCCTGAAAATCCCGGCCGGCCGAGTCGGTTAGCTCAACTTCGAGGGTCCTATCGCCGCCGTTGCTTATAGAGAGGTGGACGTAACTCTTCTTTCCGAACTTGATCGCGTCTTCCGTGTACTTGTTAACCTTGAGGGGTCCAAAGAGGTCAAAGCTCGTACCGCCCCAAGACTCGTGAAAACCTCCCTCGGAGTCGAGGTAGCGGGCGTGGGCCTTCACAAGAACCTCTTCAGGGCCCGGCATCGACGGCGTTTTGAACCTCAGACTGATCGGGTCGATCTCCTTTGTGCCCGGATCTTCGTCCCAGACCTCGCCGGGGACAAGATTAGATCTCGAATATTTCGAGGAGACGATTGCGGGGTCAGAAGTCAGCTCGATCTTTACATCCTCGGCATCTGCCATCCCGACGTTCACGATCTCGATCTCGAGCTTCGCCCGATCTCCGGCTTCGTAAGAGTCCTCGTCCGAGACGATGTGGACTCGAAGCTCGGGAACTGCGCGGACTAGAAGGACCACTTCGGCGCGGGGTTCGACCGACTCGTCGAGAAGGTAGTCCTTCATCCTGACTTCCTCGGCCACGACCATGACCTCATCGTCCAAAGAGAAGCTGTCGCCCGATTCGAGGGCCCTTGTGGCGACCAGCTCATCGCCCTTGTAAAGATTCACCATCACCATTCTGGGAGTTGTGTCCTCAGAAGTGAAGTCCGCCGCCTCGAGGGTGTATTCGCCCATCTGGAGCGTCTCTCCCCAACGGAGTTCTCCATTGGCCTGGTCACCCCACTCGACCGCTGTCCCGATCATCGATGCCAGAAGCAGATAGGCGAGGAGCGTTCTCATCATGTCAACGCCTGAAGAAGATGATGTAGATCGCGAGAATCGCCCCGATCGTCGAGATGTACAGGGTCGCGCTTCCCGCATCGGGACCGTCTTCCTCATCCTTCTCATCGGGTTTTTGCTCGCGTTCGTCCCCGGTCGGCGTCTTCTCTTCCTGGCTCGTCTTTGCTTTGTCAGCGGGGGCATCGATCTCGCCGGAGTTTGACGATGCCTGCTTTGAGTCGCTCACTCCGTTTTGGGACGATATGTCCTCCTTCTCGTCATCATCTTTCGTCGATGTGGAAGTGGTCTTGATGCTGGTGGTTGTTTTAGACGATCCGGTCTTTGAGGCGGCCTTCTCCTTTTCCTCCTCGCTTTCGAAGGTCATCCCCTTGGGGGCATAGAAGGTAATAACGTCCTTTCCGTCGACCCTGACGGTCTTCCTCTTCTCGTACTCGATATTCGTCTCCGAGTCCTGCCACCTCACCGCCAGCTCGTGTGTCCCCTCTTCGAGGTCGAACTTGCCAAAGTCGGTGGTGCTATCCTTTTTGGCGGTCTTTTGCTTTTCGTACTCGCCGTCTATGTACAGGTAGGCTTCGAGGTCTTCCTGGTTCTCGTTTCTCATCATTACGTTGACCTCGAACTCCTCGGGCTCCTTGTTCTGGGTCGCGTAGAGGGTGATCGCCGTCTCCTCCTCCACCGTCGCGACCAGATCCTCCTGGTGAGTCTTTTTGGTGTCGTCATCCCACCAGCTGATCTTGAACCTAAGAGACCCCGCCTCGAGCTGGTAATTGCCGAACTTCTTCTCCTTGTCCTTGGATACGTCCTCGGTGTCCTTCAGTTCCGAGTCTATGAAGAGGGACACGCTCAGGGTGTCGTCGTCGTTGTTGAAGACGTAGACAACGGCCTCGGCCATCGTCGGCTCTGCCGCTTCCAACTCCTCTTTGATCTCGTCAGCATCAGCGAGGGTACCCGTCTCATTCGTCTCAGAAGGGTCGATCTCGGTCGCCGCATCTTCGCTGGAACTCTCTATTGCGCCGGAGGAAGCCGATACATCCTCCGACTCGATCGATTTCGAGGAGGCCGCCTCTTCGGTTCCGATCTCTTCAGAGCCCCCAGCGAGCCCCGCGACCTCTTCTAGCGCGGCAGGTTCGGTGCCCATCGGCGTTTCATCGATATCGCCGTATTCGTTCGCCTCCAGGTCTCCGGCCCCCAGGATCGAGACCGATAAAAGTAGGAAAAGCAAAGCTTGGGAGAGGAAGGCCATCGCCGAGGCGATCTCATGACAAGAAGACTTATCGCTCATACAGAACGGCCGAAATTGAACTTTATCATTTATGAATTATACGTCTCGTCTGGACTTGAAGGGCGCCTGATGGACCTCAAAGGTCTGTTCTCACGAAGGAGAGTCTGCTCTTCCGCTTGCAAGACGCCCAAAACTTAAATATATTCGACCTCCAACTTCTGACCAAAACCGACTTTGCAAAAGGATCTTGATGAAGGATATCGATAGATTGATTCGATTGGTGTTAACTCTCTTCATGACCGCGGCCGTCGTCCTCAGCTTTGGCTCTTTGGCTCAGGAGGCTTTCGGGGACGAAAGTTCAGATTCGAGTGGCCTGGTCCTCGACATCTACGCGGACGATGCCGGCAAGGCTCTGGTGACCGGATACGCGAAGGGGATCGAGGGTCTGCTCTTTTTAAACGTCTCGGAATACCAGTACGACAACAATACCTACCAGCTTTACGCGGTAACAAACGCCCTAACCTGGAAAAATGGGGTCGACTGGGAGATCAGGCTGCCTGCAGAGGGGAGTTACGGCGAGTATCACGTCACTTTTTATCTATCAGAAAACGTCCAGCTCAGCAACATCACCGGCACCGAAGGTCTCGATTATCTCGTCTCCTCCTCCAGCGACTCCTTTGTGGTGGAGTTTCACGGTTATGACGTGACAAATCCCTCTGCCGCCGTCCGGTACCGCCAGCCTTTGAAAAACGGCGAGGTCGAAGCGGCGGCGGCAAACGGCCTTCAGCCCCTCCAGCCGACGGAAAGCTCCTCTCTTCCTCTCGTCCTCGTCGGCGCTCTCATTCTCGCTCTGATCGTCTTTGTTGCGGCGTTCAAGTTCAGAAGACAGGGGGGCTCTCCCTCGCCTGGGGGTGCGGAGACTTCTTACGACCTCGAGACGGTCGCGGCGGTCGAGCCCGTTCGCGAAGTCCGAGTGGCCGACGATGAGGCGCACCATGAGGCCGAAGCCGAGGCCGATGCGGTGCTTGCAGATTCCTCTCATAACACCACGTCGGTTGACGAGAACGTCGATGCTCTGATCTCAGGGGAGATGACGGCCGTGATGGAGACCCTGACCGAGAGGGAGAGGTCGGTCCTTGAGGCTTTGATAAAGCACGAGGGGAAGATGACCCAGGCAGACATAAGGTACGAGACGGGAATTCCCAAGTCCTCCCTGACCGGGATAATAGTATCTCTGGAGAGGAGAAATATCGTGACCAAGAAAGAATGGGGTAGAACGAATGTCATCGAGCTATCCGAGCGGCTCAGGGGAGAAAATGAGAACGATCAAGCGTTCTGAAGGTTGTTTGAGTGCGGGCTTGCTGGATTCTCTCCGATTCCGGAGAAGCGGCTGGAGCGGTTGGTCAGATATTTCCGCCCAACCATATTCAAGATGGGACTACTTACAGAACCGAGAGGATGTGATCGTATTATGAACCCCTCGATCCGAAGGATCTTAGGCCCAAGTTTGGCGATGCTGCTGTTGATGAGCTTTGTGGGGACGAGCCTCGCGTTTCCTTCAGAGAGCAGGAGAGGCGCAGAAGATCTGAGTTTGGCAAAAGTTCCCGGGATAGTCTTTTGCCAAATCGCCGACATGGGCCATATCGGAGACGGACCCCAGGTTCTAATATCGATCGTCCGTTCGGAGAGGGGTTTTGTCCTTGGGCCCGACAACGAAACTCTGCCCGTAAGGCTGCAGGTGGAGAAGGTGAGAGGGATCGATCCGTCTCAGGTCCGACGGCTTCTGAGAGAGAACCGGACCCTCCGGGAGATCAAGGCGGAGATCGAGGGTGACAATCAGGCCTACAATTATCGGGGCAGCATGCGCATCGGCCGGGCCCAATACGTTCTCGACAACCTCAACATGACCTCGGAGGATCCCAACTCTACCCTAGAGGCGGACGTGATGGAGCCGGTCTGGGGCGCGATCCAGACGGCATCTGAGCCGAGCCTTGAGATGGCCGGGCACATCAGCATCGGGACTCGCCGTCAGGACGGGTCGGGGATCAGAGTCGGGAGCCTCGTGATCTTCAACGGCCCGTACGCTGGCAGCTATGCGATTCTGCTGGACTCGTCCATCGGCACCGGATGTGGGATGGAATCCTGCCCGATGTGGGGTGGCGATCTGGCAAGTTTCACGGCCAGATCGGAAGTTCGAGAGATTCGCCAGCAGGGGAATCGGCATTCATTTTCAGCATGGTCTGGGGCAGGTTCTCCGGTCTCATTCTGGGATATGATCAGCCGCAGCCCCGGTGCTGTCATGATCTCCACCACCTTCGGCCCGGGATGTGGGGGCGGTGGCTGCCCTTTTCAGCCCGATCCGTCTGCTGGCCCGTCTGAGATGATGCCCTGGAACCTGGCGTGTGGTGAGCTCGGTCTTGAAGGTTTTTGCGGATTCGGAGGGGACGGTGAATGCGATCCGGCAGGGTTTGCGCCTGGAGATGGGCCTCATCGGCTCTGGCCCATGGCTTCTGAAATCTGAGAGGTTTTGGACTTGATCGAAGTAGAGCATCAACCAAGACTTCTCAGCCGGGCATCGCCGTCGTCAGCTATGGCTTTTGTTCTCCTCGGCGTCATCGCCCTTTTCGCCCTTGCCGTCTCTCCAGCTCTGGGCGACGATTCCGTCGCCTCAGTATCTGAGGACCTGGGGGAATCTGCATCCGGAAGCATCGTCCTGGACGTATACCTGGACGAGGTGGGTAGAGCTCTTCTCGTCGGATATCTGGAGACCGAAAGTGCTGAAGCCCTCGCCTTTCTCGAGAACTCCGAGTACGTCCACGACGTGGTGACTGGGGAGCTTTACGCCCTGAGCGGCGGTTTGACCTCGATCCCGGGAGACGAAACGAGGCTGGAGTTTGAGGCCGAAGCCGAGTGGGATGAGTTCCATTTGACCTTCTATCTGCCAGCGGATGCAAAGCTATTGAGCGTCAGCTGTTCAGAGGGTCTCGAGTACTCCGTCGCTGAAGTTGAGGATTCCCTAGCGGTGGAGGTTCTCGGCTACGAGGTGGAAGGGGTAGAGGTCGCGATAGATTACAATCTCGCGGGATGATCCGTTACGGCCTTGAGACATCCCTCGTCGTCAAAGGCCCCTAAATCACCATTTCGGGTCTTCTCCGTTTTCAGCTGCTTTCCCCGTAACCTTTTTCGTAGCTCCACTGGAACTCCTGTACGTATTTTTATAAACATTGACGATATGTG
>DUKF01000140.1 GCA_013329455.1 Methanotrichaceae archaeon
CCGCCCACCAGGTTATATGAAAATTGATTGATAAGTGGTCCAATATGACAACAGTTAGAGCTGATTATCCCCTCTGAAGGGTTGTTGCAACGTTTGAGCTGTGAAAAGTAGGTGTGAGCGGGTAGGGGAGTGGGGGTTAGTGAAAATTAGTTTACCCGCTCGTGTATATCCGTCTTTTTGATTGTATAAATAGTTTTCCGACCGTATTTCAAAACAGCCATTACATATTTCGCCCCTTAGCAGCCAGATTGGCGATCTTTGCCGCAAAAGCGCCAGCCACAAACCCAGCGTCGATGTTGACCACGACCATCACAGAACATGACTGAAGCATGGAGAGGAGGGCCGCCTCGCCCCGGCCACCAGCGCCATAGCCCGTCGAGACCGGGAGCCCCACAACGGGAGCTTCAATGAGACCTGCCACCACCGCAGGGAGCGTCCCCTCCCGGCCTGCGGCCACCACCAGGGCGTCTGCGTCCATCATCTTCTCTAGGGACGGAAATAGCCTGTGAATCCCGGCGACACCGACGTCGTACTCAGACACGGTCTCGCATCCCAAAAGCTCGGCGGTCACCCTCGCCTCCTCAGCGACGGGGATGTCGGCGGTGCCTGCGGAGAGGATGCCAACCTTTCCTCCAGAATATTTCGGGCAAGGACCGTTCGTAATGACCGCGGCTTTCGCCCTCTCTTCCCATCTCAGGCAAGTTCCCTCGGGAAAAGGGACATCTCTCAGAGCTGCGAGCTTTTCGGAGGAGACCCTGGTTATGAGAACCGCCTTGGAAGCTTCCAGGAAGGAGAGGGCGATCTCCACCAGGTCTGAGGAGCTCTTCCCCTCCGCCAGGATCGCCTCAGGAATCCCGATCCTGTCGATCCGGTTGGGATCGAGCTTGGCCATCTTCCCCACCTCTCTGTAGGAGATCAGGTTGACCTGGCGGGCGGCCCTCTCCAACGAGATCTCGCCTCTGGCGAATCTCTCCAGGATATCTTTGATGTTCGGCGTCACCGCCGAAATCTTGTATTCCAGGGGATAAATGGTTTATCCTGAACCGCTCGTTGTAACGGTCGATGAAGGTTAATCTCGATCTTCACATTCATTCACGGTACTCTGCGGCCACCTCCAAAAAGATGGACCTATCAACAATCGCCAGAGAGGCCGCCAAGAAAGGCATCAGGATAGTGGCCACCGGGGACTGTCTCCATTCCAAATGGATGGCGGAGGTGAAGGATCTTCCCGAAAGGGACGGGCTCTTTTGGCTCGAAGAGACCGCCTTCGTTCTGACCACCGAGGTGGAGGACTCCTCAAGAGTCCATCATCTTATAATCGTTCCCGACATTTCCAAGGCTTCGGAGCTGAGGGAGGCGTTCTCAGGTCGGGCCGCCAACCTCGACTCGGACGGCAGGCCCACGCTCAGGATGAGCCCACCAGAGATAGCCGATGCGGCCCTGGAAGCCGGCTGCCTGATAGGTCCGAGCCACGCCTTCACACCCTGGACCGGGATGTACGCACACTATCCGTCCCTCGGAGAATGTTACAAAGACAGGTCGGACCAGATCCCTTACGTCGAGCTCGGCCTGAGCGCCGACTCCGATTACGCCGACAGGATATCCGAGCTCGAAGAGAGGACATTTCTATCGAACTCTGACGCCCACTCGCCTTGGCCCAACAAGCTGGGAAGAGAGTTCAACCAGATGGAGATGACAGACCTCTGCTTCGAGGATCTGAGAAAGGCGATCTTGCGCGAAGGCGGATGCGGCCCCACCCTGAACGTCGGCTTCTATCCAGACGAGGGAAAGTACAACAGGACCGCATGCACCCGATGCTATCGATTCTACTCGCCCGAGGAGATGAGAGATAGGAAGGGAAGGTGCGAATGCGGGGGTCTGATAAAACTCGGCGTGAAAGACAGGGTTGAAACGCTGGCAGACAAAAACGGTCCAGTCCACCCTGATCACAGGCCGCCCTACCTCCATCTGATACCCCTCGCGGAGATCGTCGCCATGGCTCTCGGCGTCAAGAGCGTCTACTCCGCAAAGGTCCAGAAGACCTGGAACGAACTTATCAAGGGGAGAAGCGAGATCGAAGTTCTGGTGGAGGCGGACCTCTCAAAGCTTGAGGGCGAAGAGAGGGTCATAGACGCGATCCAAGCCTTCAGGTCGAAAGATGTGGTGGTTGAGCCAGGTGGTGGAGGAAAGTACGGCCGGGTGACGCTTCCAGGCCGCCAGAACGCCACAAAAAACGACGATCAGAGATCGCTCTTCGATTTTTGAATTTTGGGCAAAAAAAGATGGGATGCCAAGCGCCAGTTCAGGGCGCAAGGCAAGAGTCCGTCCCGTCGCAGTCGGTGCAGGTCAACTGCTCGCAGGTCGTCTGATCTGAATCATATCCGCTATGCTCGAACTCCCAGTTTGGCGGCTGCCAGGTCCCGCAGGAGACGGGATCGCACTCGCCCTCGACGGTGCCAACATCGATGACGCAGGTGGCCCGGACCGGCTGGACGACGGGACCGTCAACGGACCTCGGGTCGACCTCTACGGTGTTTGTGAACCTCCCGGCGCCGGGGGCGAGGGCGGAAAACTCGATCGTCTTAGTCTCGAATGAATCGATCTCCAGGAGGTTCCAGACGACGACGCTTCCATCGTAAGATGCTATAGGAGTCGACGAGTCGATGAGATCCATCCCCACAGGCAACCAATCGGTCACCGTAGCGATCCTGGTAACGTTGTCGTTGTTGCCGATTTCGATCCTGTACCTTACGACGCTCTGGTTCTCCTGATCGACCTCTGCGCTCTTCTTGACCGATACTGGACCGCTCAGACAACATGTCAGCCAATCGATCTCCAGCGCGCTGAAGTTGTAGGCACAGACGGTTTCGTTATCGTAGACTCCGCAGACATCGACCCTGTTCACCAGCTCGTCGGGATGGTACTTGGTGACGTCCAGCCTGATGGTTATCGTCTTCACGTCGCCTATGGCCAGGTGGGTCAGGGTCCAGTTGGCATAGGTTTCGGTCAGCACTTCAGGCCTCAGCGATGAGGGCTGGAGGAAGACGGCCCCCAGCGGGAAGTAGTCGGTGACGTACACCGGTTCAAGAGCCACGTTCCCATCGTTCTCGATGGTGATGGTGTAGGTCGCCACCTGTCTTGTCTCAGTACAGTCTCCCTCGTCCTCTTCGCAGGGATCGTCCACCTCGATGATGCTGTCTAGGGTCTTGGTGACGTTCAGGTGAGGTCTATTATACTTGGGAACTCCGGTGAAGAGGACATGCCTCTCAATAGAGTAGTCGCCCTCGTACTGCTCGTC
>DUKF01000142.1:0-653 GCA_013329455.1 Methanotrichaceae archaeon
CCAGGCCCGTACCATTCTTTGGCCAGGATCACCGCCACCTTCTCGGGGGTGACGATCCGTCCCCGATCGTCGATGACCAGGCCCCGGTCGGCGTCGGGGTCGAAGCCGACGCCGTAATCGGCACCGGTCTCGACGACCTTTTTCGCCGCCTCTTTGAGAGACTCTTCAGTGGGAGCTGGGCCGCGGCCGGGGAAGAGGCCGTCGGGCTCGCCGTTGATCACCTTCCCATCGAAGTCGAGCCTCTTGTAGAGCACGAACATACCACAGGCAGAGCCGTTTCCCATATCCAGGACGACCTTGAGGGGCCGCTCGAACTCCAATTTGCCTTCGACGTAATCGGCGTACCTTTTGATCGCATCTTCAGGGGCGCGGTCGGTCTTTCGGCCCTCGCCCTCTCTGAACGCGCCCTTCTCGTAGAGGTCCATCATCTTGGTCTGGTGGTAGAGCATCCCGTAGCCTTCGGCCGTCCTGAACCTGATCCCGTTGTACTCGGACGGATTGTGAGAGGCCGAGATGAAAGCTGCGGCATCAAAGCCCCCTTTCCAGGTCTCAAAGCTGATAATTGGTATCGGTAGAACTCCGTAGCTTTCGACGTTGCAGCCTGTGGATAAGACTCCTTCCAAGAAGGCCTTCTCCATCGAGGGGCCGCTGAT
>DUKF01000142.1:709-4563 GCA_013329455.1 Methanotrichaceae archaeon
CCCACCTTTTTCGCGATATCCTCGGTAAGCTCTGTCCCGTAGACGCCTCGCACGTCATAAGCTCTGAAGACTGTCACGCTTAAGAGGTCGTCAGACGATCTAAAATAGTTTTCGAAAGCGGCCTGCTATTCAGTCCGAGGGCGTCCCGACCGCCTCGACCACGCCGACCGCGTGGCCGGATCTTATCGATTTGATCTTCACATGCACCTTATCGCCCACGGCGGCTCCGGGAACGAATACTTTGAACCCCTCGACGTTGGCAACACCGTCTCCAGAATTGCCGATGCCCACGATCTCCAGGTCGAAAACGTCTCCTATCTTCACCGGCGACCGGAAGATCCCCTGACCCACGACGTACATCTCGGCGCTCTCCTTCCGGGAGGCGGCCGGCGAGTGGGCCTGGGTTTTCCAGAAGTTCTCCCTCACATCCGAGAGGTAGTCCATAAAGGCGTCTCCCTGGAATACCTTGACCAGGAAGTTTCCGTCAGGCTTGAGAACCTCTTTTGCCACCTTGAGGGCCGACTGGGATAAGTCGATGGACCTTGCGTGGTCGAGGGTCCAGTTTCCCGAAAGGTTCGGCGCGGCGTCGCAGATCACAACGTCCGCCTGCCCGCCCAGGGCTTCTCGTATCAGGTCCAGGGTCTTCGCGGCGGTGATATCGGCCTTGATCGTCGTGACCCCATCGATCGGCTCGATCGTCAACAGGTCGACGCCGACAACAGGGCCGCCCGAGATCTCCTTTGCCACCTGCAGCCACCCACCGGGAGCGGCTCCCAGGTCCAGGACGGCGTCTCCTCTCTTGATAAGCCGAAACCTCTTGTTAATCTGCTGGAGCTTGAAGGCTGACCGGGCTCGGTATCCCTCGGATTTGGCCTTTCTGTAGAAGTAGTCTTTTCTTTCCCTGGCCATCACGAGAGTTTCTCAGCCCAAGGTATGAAAGGGCTGCGGTTCGACTAATCGAGGACGAAGGAAAAACTTTTAGAGTCTTTAGAACCTCAAATTTGTGCGTGCTCCCCATATCTCGCCGCAACTTATCGCGCTTCGTCTCCATCTTAGCCTGTCTGGTTTTAGCCGTGTGGGGATTTAGCGAATACAAATCCAGTGGGGGACATATACCTTATGAGCAAGCGGTCGCTTTTTTAGCCGCTTTGACTGCCTTAATTGGGTCCTCCCGCGTTTCTGAAAAACTGATCTTTCAGCCGTCAGAAGAGGAAAAGGCCGCCCACGACAAGCACAACCGACAGGCTATGTTCAACCGGGTCAAGGACTTCTGGGTGAAGGGCGTGCTGGAGAGCTCCCTCCACAAAGAGGCGCGACGGATCGAGCTCGGCCTTGAGGAGCACAGAGACGCCGTCGCCGAGCGCCCCTGGGACATGATCCTGCAGACTCCGGACCGCCCGGACTGCGTCCTCCCGCCAGGAACGAAGATTGCTGACGTCTTCGAGGAGGGGAGTCGATCTCTGCTCATTCTGGGAGAACCGGGTTCAGGCAAGACCATAACCTTGCTGGAGCTGGCGAGGGAGATGATCAACCGCGCCGAGAAGGATCCTTCCGAGAAGATTCCCGTGGTCTTCAACCTATCATCCTGGATTGATCCGACACAAACCGTCGCCGACTGGCTTGTGGTGGAGCTGGGGGCAGAGTACAACATCCCGAAGACGATCGCAGCTTCCTGGGTCGAGAACGATTCCTTGTTCCTTCTCCTCGACGGCCTGGACGAGGTCGCATCAGTTCGAAGAGCGGAGTGCGTCGAGGCGATCAACGGCTTTCTCGATGAGCACCTGGTCCCGGTGGTGGTCTGCTGTCGAAAAGAGGAGTACGAAGCTCTCGACTCGAAGCTCAAGCTCCAGAGCGCGGTCCTATTGCAGTCCCTTACACCCAACCAGATTGAAGGTTATCTCGCAAGACCGGGCCCGGATCTGGATTCTCTGAGGGAAGCGCTAAGGAGCAATAGGGACCTCCAAGAGTTCGCCAAAACGCCCCTTATACTGAGCATCATGACCCTCGCCTACCAAGGGATGGCTGTTGAAGGCCTGCAATCAATCGGCTCGACGGAAGAGCGGCGGAGGCATCTCTTCAAGACATACGTCGATCGGATGTTTAAGCGCACGACAAGGATTGACCCAGAACTGTATCCAAAAGATAAGACTATTCACTGGCTCTCATGGCTTGCCCGGCAGATGAAGGAAAACACTCAGACTGTGTTCCTGATCGAGCGAATGCAGCCGAGCTTGTTGGAGGCGAAAGCTCAAAAGCGGCTATATTCCATCTTAGTTGTTCTGATTTTTGGGCTGATTTTTGGGCTGTTTGGTGGGCTGATTGGTGGGCTGAGAGTTGGGCTGATTGGTGGGCGGCGGTGGGGTAGGTTGGAGGAAGGTGAGATAAAACCTGCTGAGGTTTTGAACTGGCCATGGAAAAAGGGACGTAAGATGCTGACTTGTGTACTGAGTTCTGGGCTGTTTGGTGGGCTAATTTTTGGGCTGAGTTGTGGACTGGGTGGTGGGCTGAGTGGTGGGTTGAGTCGTGGGTTGATTGGCGGGCTGAGTTGTGGACTGGGTGGTGGGTTAATGTTTGGACTGGCTTTTGGCGGCCTTGCTGTCATCCAGCATTTTGCCCTTCGGTTCGTACTCAGTCGCAAAGGCTTCCTCCCCTGGAGGCTGGTCCCCTTCCTGGACTACGCGACCGAGCGCATTTTCCTGCGCAAAGTCGGCGGAGGCTATGTCTTCGTCCACAGGATGCTGATGGACTACTTCGCCGATCTGGAGCCGGGACCTGAAGAGCGGTGACATCTGCGACGTCTTGGTGGTGGGAGCATCGCCTTCGGGGATTGCGGCCGCAACCTCTGCCGCGAAAGGCGGGGCCGAGGTGATACTGCTCGACAAAGATATTGTTCCAAAATTTTGGCAGGATCAATAATACTGACTTGGAATTCTAATCCAGGGTTCAACAAAAAAATAAACTTATTTTTCAGAACTTATTTAACCCGCCGTTCCCTATACAATATGAGGCAGCATGAGGCAATAAGATGAATGAGGTAAAGATTCTCGGGGTTGGAGGAAGTCCCCGGAAAGACGGAAATACCGACATCCTCCTCGACAGCTTTTTGAAAGGGGCGGAATCGGCAGGAGCTGAAACGAAAAAAGTCCAGTTAAGGAAATATTCGATCGAGCCCTGCATCGGCTGCGAAGCCTGCAGGAAAGCCGGGACCTGCACGCAGTTCCACGACGGGATGGGCCAGCTCTATCCCGAAATAGAAGAAGCCAAGGGCCTTATCCTCGGCTCTCCTACCTACAACTACAACGTAACCGCCCCGATGAAAGCCTTCATCGACCGGCTCTATCCTTACTACAATTTCGCTGACGAACGCCCGGGACCTTACTCGAGCAAACTTGGAAACCAGGGGCGAAAGGCCCTCGTTTTTACAGTCTGCGAGCAGGTGAAAATCGAAGAAATGGGCTTCGCGCTCGAAGCTCTCGGAATGCCTCTTAAAGCGCTGGGATACGATGTGCTGGATAAATTCATCGCTCCCGGCTGCTTCGAAAAGGGTGCGGTTTCAAAGGATGGAGATCTTCTAAAGAAAGCGTTTGAAGCAGGGCGAAAACTGGCAGAGCTCTTTGGTGAATGAACCCAATTGGCGCCGTGGTGAGCACTTCGTAATCCTCGGTTCCTCCGGGACCCTGCTGCCCTCTTGTTCGCTCTTTTTCGTTTGCATCAGAAACCTTCATCACAGGCCAACGCCCACCAACGGCCGTGAACTGCGACGTTTTGGTGGTGGGAGCATCGCCCTCGGGGATCGCGGCCGCAACCTCTGCCGCGAGGAGCGGGGCCGAGGTGATACTGCTCGACAAAGATAT
>DUKF01000053.1 GCA_013329455.1 Methanotrichaceae archaeon
GTTCTTGAGGGCGTACATGCAGCATACCCGGGAGCAGTAGCAGTTTCCGACGGTCTGGTCCCTGGACCCGACGCACTGGATGAAGGCGACAGACTTTGCGACCTCGCTGTTGGAGGGGCGGACGACCTCGCCGCCGGTGGGGCCCGCGGCGTTCAGGAGCCGCTCGACCTGGAGGCCGGATATGACGTCCCTGTACCTTCCGTACCCGTACTCCTCCTTTCGGGCCGGATCGAAAGACTGCCATCCCGTGGCGACGATTATCGCGCCGACGTCGAACCTGAACTCTTCCTGACACTGGTCGTACTTGACGGCGTCTACGGGACAGGCTTCGGCGCAGAGGCCGCAACCGATGCAGGCTTCAGGATCGACGCATGCGATGAGTGGGACCGATTGGGGTATCGGCATGTAGATCGCTTTTCTCTTCCCCAAACCGAACTCATACTCGTCGGGAACCTCGACGGGACAGACCCCGGCGCATTCGTTGATGCAGCCCTTGCAGAGCTTCTCGTCGACGAACCTCGCTTTCTTGACGCCCGAGACCGTAAACCTCCCGATGCTCCCCTCGATGTTCAGGATCTCGGAGTAGGTCATGAGGGTGATGAGGGGATGGTTGTAAACGTCGGTCATCTTGGGGGCAAGAACGCAGATCGAGCAGTCGTTCGTCGGAAATACGTCTGTCAGAAGCGCCATGTACCCCCCGATCGTCGGCTTTCTCTCGACGAGGTAGACGGGCAGGCCGCTGTCGGCGAGGTCGAGGGCAGCCTGGATCCCGGTGACCCCTCCTCCGATGATCAGAACGCCTCTGCTGACGGGCATCGTCTCGCCTTGGAGGGGGTTTAATAGAGCAGCCTTTGCCACGGCCATCCTTATCAGGTCTTTTGCCTTCTCCTGCGCCTGCGGCGGCTCGTCCATGTGGACCCAGGAGCACTGCTCTCTGATGTTTGCCATCTCTAGCATGAAGGGGTTCAACCCTGCCTCGGAGATCACCCGCCTGAAGGTCGGCTCGTGGAGCCTGGGCGAGCAGGCAGCCACCACGACGCTGTCCAGCTTCTGCTCCTTTATGTCCTCCTTGATCGTCTCCTGGCCTGTGTCAGAACAGGTGAACTGAAGGTCCCGGGCGACCTCGACGTCGGGCAGGGTTTTTGCAAACTCTGTGAGGCTGCCGGGCTCCAGGACCCCTGCAATGTTCAGGCCACAATGACATACGTAGACTCCAATTCGCATCGACAGGACTCCCGGTAATCATTCGGAATCCTTCAACTTAAAGGTACCTGTGAGGAGAAAAGTGGGTGAATCTGGCAAATTGACCTGCAACTTTTTCTTCATCGCTGGTGTCAACAGCGACATTGGAGTGTCACGAATAAAAAATGGTGATTTTGGGAGTTCTCAGCTATTCAGTATAACTTAATGGTGACATCACCTAAAAACCTTCCACGAATAACGACCTGTAAAAGTTAGGTGCCGGGAACGGGATCCGAACCCGTGACTTCCAGATGCCTCAGGACACGAGCGCCTCATTTTCGCTACCCTATGAGTCTGGCGCCCTAACCGACTAGGCCACCCCGGCACAGCAGACCTCCTAGGGGGATTTGTTACATAAACGTTGTGCTCATCCGCCGTGGGGGTCCCGAGAGGCGAACTTATTTCTAAGATGGATCTGGATATTGCCCGCTGAATTTCATGTCTTCAAGCATATCCTGCACGGTGAGCGATTCGCTATCCGGAAAGCTGATCGTCCTGGGGGTTACAGGAAGCATCGCCGCGGTGAGGACCGTCGACCTGGTCCGCGACCTGATCCGGCGAGGGGCGACTGTCCACTGCGTCGTGAGCAAGGCCGCCCAGGAGATCATCCATCCTTACGCTCTCGAGTACGCCACCGAAAACCCGGTCGTGACGAAGATCACGGGACGTGTCGAGCACGTCGAGTTCTGCGGCATCGGGGGGCGGGCAGACCTCCTCCTCATAGCTCCTGCCACCGCCAACACCATCGGCAAGATAGCCCTCGGGATCGATGACACTCCGGTCACAACCTACGCAACCACAGCTCTGGGAAGCGGCGTTCCTGTGATGATCGTCCCTGCGATGCACGAAGCGATGTATTGCCACCCGGCGGTGGTCAAGAACCTGGAAGCTCTCCGGCCGATGGGGGTTGTGGTCGTCGATCCCAGGATCGAGGAGGAGAAGGCCAAGATCGCCGACAATAAGGCGGTGGTGATGGAAGTGGAAAGGCTCCTCGGACCCAAAGACCTCGCAGGCAGAAAGATCCTGGTGACGAGCGGGGCCACCGCCGAGAGGGTCGATCCGATCAGGATTTTGACGAACAGGGCCTCTGGAAAGACCGGGATGGAGATCGCTCTCGAGGCCCGAAGAAGAGGTGCCGATGTGACTCTGGTCCACCGGGGCAGCCTCGGTTTGCCCTTCAAGGAAATATATGTAGAGAGCGCTGAGGATATGCTCAGCGCCGTCATTGTCGAGTTGGACAGTGGCGAATACGACGCCATGATCGCTGCGGCTGCCGTCTCCGACTACACTTTGGACCCTTCTGCCGAGAAGATCAAGTCCGGGGGCGAGCTGACCCTGAAGCTGAAACCGACCTCGAAGATAATAAAGACGGCGAGGTCTCGCCATCCCGAGCTGAAGATGGTGGGGTTCAAGGCCGAGACTTTCCTCACGGACGAGGACCTGATCTCGAGGGCGAGAGAGTCGATGGACAAAAACCAGCTCGACCTCGTTGTCGCCAATGACGTCGGCAAGGGCGGGATGGGGACTGAGGATAACAGGGTCCTGATCCTGGGTCGGGTGGGAACGAAGTCCGAGGCCTGCGGGAAGAAGAGCGTCATCGCAAGAGCCGTGATCGACGCTCTGGTGGGGGAGTTCTCCTGAAGGCTGCAGCTCCTGCCCACATCACGGGCTTTTTTGCCGCTCGGCGCGGCCCCGACCCTAGGCGTGCGGGTTCTGTCGGTTGCGGCCTCAACCTGGACCTTGGAGCCACCACCACCGTCCGCCCGTCGGAGGATACGTCGGTCTTTCTGAACGGGGCCGAGTCACCGGCGCCGGTCAGCAGGAAGGTGATCGAGAGTCTGGCCCCAATGCCGGTCACAGTCGAGACCGAGCTTCTGATGCCGTTGGGGTCTGGATTTGGGGCTAGCGGCGCCGGCGCACTAAGCTGTGCTTACGCCCTGAATCAGGCCTTTGGGCTGGGGCTGACTTCAAACGGCGTTGGGGTGGCTGCCCACGTGGCGGAGGTCGTATGCGGCACCGGTCTTGGAGACGTCATCGCCCAGAACACAGGCGGTCTCGTGATAAGGGTCGGGCCCGGAGCACCAGGATTGGGCATCGTCGACAGGATACCTCTTTCGCCCCTCAAGGTTGACTGCGTCGTGAGGGGACCGCTTTCGACAGAGGCGGTCCTCTCCGATCCTGGGACCATGAATGAGGTCAATCGGGAGGGCGAGCGGGCTTTAAAAGAGCTTCTCAAGAAGCCGACCTTGGAGAGGTTCGTTGCCCTCTCCTGGCAGTTCGCCCAAAAATCGGGCCTTGCGAGGGATTGGATGAAAGATGCTGTGGAGGCTGTGGAGGCCTCAGGAGGCATGGCTGGCATGGTGATGCTTGGTGATGCGATCTTCGCCCTCAACGGGGCCGAAGCGCTGGCGGAATTTGGAAAGGTCATTTCTGCGACTGTCAGTTTGAGGGGGGCTGGGCTTGAGTGACCTTCCTCCTTCACACCCCAGGTACGCTTCCCTCAAGACCAGGGAGAAGGTGGTTGAGGGCGTCGAGACGGGGATAACAGGCCTTAACGGTCTCATAGCTCAGGGACGGGGCGAAGCTCTCGACTACCTCATCGGCGAGAGGACGACGGCACCCGGTGAGGATGCCGAGCGGGCGGCGGCAGCGATGCTCCTTTTGGCCGAAAGGCCCGTATTGAGCGTCAACGGAAACGCCGCCGCCCTCGTCCCAGAAGATATGGTGATTCTGGCAGAGAAGATCGGCGCGCCTCTGGAGGTCAATATATTCTATCGGACCGAGGATCGGGTGAAGAAGATAGCAGACCTGCTCCGGAGCTTCGGCGCAGAGAAGGTCTTCGGGGAGGCGCCCGATGCCGTGATCCCAGGGCTCGACCACGCCAGGGCCAAGGCCGCCAGGGGCGGGATATATGATGCCGACGTCGTCTTTGTCCCCCTGGAGGACGGGGACCGATGCGAGGCCCTGGTCAAGATGGGAAAGAGGGTGATAACCGTTGATTTGAACCCGCTATCGAGGACTGCGAGAACCTCGATGGTGACCATCGTCGACAATGTTGTGAGGGCTGTGCCCAACCTGATCTCCCTCGTGGAGGAGATGGCCGACCTGGACGATGAGGAGCTAAGGTTGAATCTGGCCGCTTACGACAACAGGGCCGCTCTTCGCCGGTCGGTGGAGGAGATGATCTCCCATCTGATGGGCCAGTTTTCCGTTTTGGAGGACTGATCCCCACCAAAATATTTTA
>DUKF01000015.1 GCA_013329455.1 Methanotrichaceae archaeon
CGCCCTACCGGGACGGCCAGAACGTGATAAGGGATTCCGTGACCGGCGCAATCGTCTACCTCCCGCCGGAAGCGAAGGACGTTCCCACCCTCATGGCGACCATGGTGAGATGGGCCCAGCAGGCGGAGAGGGAAGAGCTTCCCGTGCCGCTCATCGCCGCCCTAGTCCATTACCAGTTCGTGACGATACATCCCTACTACGACGGCAACGGCAGGACGGCCCGCTTGCTTGCGACCTTCATCCTCCACAGGGGCGGATACGGCCTAAACGGCTTCTTCTCCCTGGAAGAGCACCACTCCCAGGACCTCGAAGGGTACTATCGAGCTCTCGCCACCCATCCCCACCACAACTACTACGAGGGGAGGGAAGAGGCAGATCTCACCCCCTGGCTGGAGTACTTCATCAAAATCACCGCCGGGGTATTTCGCATGGCCAAGGACGAGGCCCTGGCCAGCGCAAGGGCAGGGGTCCCCGCGGAGCCCGAGGAGCTGAGGAGTCTGGACCCCAGGGCGAGAACGGTCCTCGCCCTCTTCACGAAGAAGGAAAAGATCAAGACATCGGACGTGGCCGAGGCCCTGGGCCTCTCAGACCGCATGGCTCGGGTGCTGCTGAAAAGGTGGGTTGAGGAAGGCCTGATGATGGTGAAAGATCCCTCGAAGCGAGGGAGATCCTACGAGTTATCGGCAATTTATCGGCAATATATCGGCAGTTTATCGGCAACGCCCGAGGATGGCGATTGAGATCCAAATGAAATCCGAACAAGCCCTGCAGGAGAAATGATTGACCAGCGAAGAGGAGTCGGTCAAAAAGGAGATGAAGATCCACGGCCAGCGCTGGGAGAGCTTCCACCACCACTATTTTTCAGATGAAAAGGTTGTGCAGCCCCTGACAGAGGCGATCTTTCGCGCCATTGAAGCTACCCGCCCCGACGCCATTGCGGACCTGGGCGGAGGTACCGGCTTTCTCCAAAGGGATCTTCTGAGGCGGCGTCCCCTTCCCGGAGTCCGGCTGGTGAACGTGGACGTATCCGAAATGCAGCTATCAGCCTGCAACGATGAGAGGATCGCCCCAATTCAAGTCTCGGCGGCCTCGGTCGCCCGCCGGGATCTCGTGGCCGAAGACCGGCGCCTTCTGCTGGTGGCCAGATCAATCCTCCACTACTTCGGAAACTCGGACCTTCTCCCCCTCCTCTGCCACCTGCGTGGCCAGCTCTGCGAGGGTGAATTATTCGTCCACCAGTCGGCCTGCTTCGCCGACGAGGGAAATGCGAAGTGCCTCAACCGGATCTACGAGATGATGGAGACCGAGAAGTGGTACTTCACCATCGATGAGCTGGAAGACGCGCTCGGAAAGGCGGGCTTCTCCCTCTGCGAGGTCCGGGCGGCGGCGCCGCTCCAGCTCGACTCCTGCGACCTTGCCGAGAGGTACGGCCTGAGCGCAGAGCTTGTCGCCTCGATCCGGGAAGAGGTCGGGCGCGAGTTCGGCCAGAGGCCGGGGGGNNGGGGGTATTCACCTCATCGGGCGAGGAGTTCACCGCCTGGCTCCACTACCACATCTTCACGTGCCGGGCGGTGTGAGGACAGCAGACGGCCCAAGGATGAAAGGCGAGACGCCGAGAAGGTCGAGTCTCTTTTCTGCACACCGCTTCACTTGTCCGAGTTCCGCCCTTCCATTCCTGCGATCTTTTCCAGCGCCGCCAGGATGAAGCCATAGAACTCCTCCACCGCCGAGATCTTCACCCTCTCGTCCGGAGAGTGGGGGTGCTCGACCAAGGTTCCCAGAGAGACCATCTCCATATCCGGAAACTTCTCCCCGATTATCCCCATCTCTAACCCAGCGTGAATCGACTTAACCATCGGCTCGCGGCCGAAAAGATTTTTGTGCGCCGCCTTGCAGGTTGCTAGAAGCTTTGAATCGAGCTTCGGAAGCCTTCCTGGATACCTGTCGCCCCTCTCAACTTTCGCTCCCGCAAGCCCCGCCACGGCCCGGATTCTTCCGGTCGTCGTCTTCAGGCCAACCCTCGAAGAGGACCGGGAAGCGAGCAGGAGAAATATATGATCCTCCTCGGTCCAGACCACCGAGAGGTTCGTCGAGGTCTCGACAAGGCCCGTGATCTCGGGGCTCCACCGGATGATCCCGCTCGGCAGAGCCATGATGAGATTGATGGCCCGCTTCGAGTCTTCGATGGATGCGACCCTCTCAGGAAGGTCCAGGGGCGAGATTTCCACCACCAGATCCGGGTCGACCTTCTTGTACTCCTCTTGAAGGGCGCGCTCGCCCAACTCCACCAGGGACCGAAACTCCTCCGCCTTCTCCCGCGGAAGGGCGACGTGGGCCTCCGCCTCCCTGGGTATGGCGTTGTGCTTGTCCCCGCCTTTGATGGAGGCGATGTTGAAGGGAACATTTTCCCCAGCTTCCCAGAGAAGCTGGCCCAGGAGCTTGATGGCGTTACCCCTCTCCAGATGGATGTCAACGCCGGAGTGGCCCCCCTTCAGTCCCTTGAGGACGACCTCGAAGGCCGCCGTCCCGTCTACGCCCCCGTCCTCGATCTCCGGTCGGACCCATCTGACCGGGAGGCGGAGGTGAGAGTTCTCGCCGCCGGCACACCCCACGTAGACGGAGTGAGGGTCGTCGGTGTCCAGGTTGATCATCATCCCGGCCCCAATCTCATCCTCCTGAAGCCCTCTCGCTCCGGACATCCCGTCCTCCTCGTCGACGGTGAACAGAAACTCCAGGGGACCGTGGAC
>DUKF01000109.1 GCA_013329455.1 Methanotrichaceae archaeon
CATCGACATGGAGGCGAGCGAGAAGATCCTCGCGGCCGCATCATCCCTCTACTTTCCACTGAGGACTTACGACCGGATCCTGGAAGTGGCGGAGGACCTTGATGAGTCTCAGCGAGAGAGCTTCAAAAGATTCCTCCGGGAAGACGAGAGAGATCTTAAGAGGGATGACGCCATCCGGGCCCTGAAGCGAATAAAGGAGATCGCAGGATAATCATGATAATCAAACTGAAAGCCTTCGCCAGGTTCAGAGACCTTCTGGATAAGGAGATGGAGGTCGATCTTCCCGACGGAGCCGCCGTTTTCGATCTTCTAAAAAACCTGGTTTTGAGGTCCGCCGACCTCAAGGACCAGATCTTCGACGCCTCCGGCAAGATCAAAGAGGACGTGAACGTGATGGTCAACGGGAGACACTTCGAATCTCTGAATGGCCCCGAGACGGTCCTCGAGGAGGGAGACGAGGTGGCCCTCTTCCCGGCGGTGGTGGGCGGTTAGATGCGGGCCCGTTGATCGATGCGATATGAGATATTTTGAGGCTGATGATGCTCGATTTGGTGGATGATGCGAGGTACGAGCGGCAGATCAGGCTTTTTGGGGCCGAGGGCCAAAAAAGGCTGAAAAGGGCAACTGCCCTGGTCGTCGGAGCGGGGGGTCTTGGATCATCGGTTTTGAACTATCTCGCCGTCGCGGGCGTAGGGCGGCTGATCATCGTCGACGGCGACGTCGTCGAGGAGAGCAACCTAAACCGCCAGATTCTCCACTGGACGAGAGATATCGGACGGCCCAAGGCCGTCTCGGCGGCCGAGACCATCAAAGGCCTCAACCCCGAGATCAATGTGGAGGCGGTCGCCCTCTTCGCTGACGAGGAGAACCTGGCGGACTTTGTGGGCAGAGCCGACCTCGTCGTTGATGCCCTGGACAACTTTTCTTCTAGATACCTTCTAAACAGGGCAGCCATCGTGAGGGACGTTCCCCTCTTTCACGGGGCCATCTCCGGCTTTGACGGCCAGGCCACCACCATCATCCCAAAAAAGACCCCGTGCCTCAGATGCATCTTCCCCAATTCGCCTCCGAAAGAAACCTCCCCGGCCCTCGGCGCCACATGCGGCGTCATCGGCTCGATCCAAGCCTCAGAAGTCATAAAGTACCTAACGGGAAAAGGTGAGCTTCTCGAAAACAGGCTCCTCATCTGGGACGGCACGAGGGCCAGGTGCGACGAGATCCCGATCGAGAAAAACCCCGGGTGCATGGACTGCGGGGAGGTTCAAGCTAACTTTAAGTAGGCTCGCGGCCGATGGGATAACATGGAAAGTTCTGAAAGTTCTGGTGATGCGGCGTCGGAGACGAAGTCTGGGAAAAGAAGGGCCCTTCTTCTCATGGGTTGTCCCGAGGTTCCTGTTCAGACCAGCATCGCCCTCTATCTGGCTTTCAAACTGAGGAAGAGGGGGGACGAGGTTGTGGTGGCCGGAACCGGCTCTGCCCTCAAGCTGACAAAGTTCGCAGACCCCGAGGGCCACTACCTCGGCGAGACGATGAACATCGATCGGTGCATAGCCTCGATCTCGGAGGGAAAGAGGGACTTCGACCTCTGTTTCGCCTTCGCCCACAATGACGCCGGGATAACCTACGCGGGAACCATGAGCTACATCTCCAAGGCCAAGCTCTTCGTTTTGATCTTCGGCAGGGGGGCTGAAGAGCTGGCCGAAACCGTCGAGTTCGACTGCAAAAAGCTGGTCGCAAAGGCCGTCCACGACCCGATGCCGCTGAAGAAGCTGATAGATGAGGTGATCGAATGAGCTGTATCGAGGAGATGAAGTACGAGATCTTACTATCCCAGTGCTCTTTCAAAGAGGCGAGAGAATACATAAAAAAGAACTTCAAAGAAACTCACGAGGTTCCGCCCGGCTACAAGATCTTCAACGTATATCTGATCGGGGTGCCGCCGCTACTCGTCGGCGTCGAGGAAGACAAGGTGATCTTCCCATACACAAAGCCCTGTTACGGGACATTCGTGATGCGGATCGAGGGAAAAGAGGAGATCGAGAGGTTGAGGTCGAAGAGATGAAGGTGTTGGTGAGAGCCTTTGCGAAGTTCAGGGATATCGTGGGCGAGAAGACCTGCTTCGACCTAAAAGAGGGCTCCACCATCGGAGATCTTTTGGAAACGATCTGTACATCTCATCTAGGGCTTAAGGCGGATCTATTCAACTCTAACGGAACTATTGGCGATGGGGTGACGATCCTCATAAACCGAAAGGGGCTTGAGGTCCCCGATCCTCAGAAGACGGTCCTGGAAGAGGGGGACGAAGTGGCGCTGCTACCTCCCTTTTCGGGCGGGTAAATCGGGAGGCTTGAGGTTTGATCGAGATCAGCGAGAGTGAATTCTCCATCGAAGAGGTTGTCGCTAAGGCGAAACGGCCCGACGCAGGGGCGGTCGTCACCTTCCTTGGAACCGTCAGGGACGATGAAATCCAGGGGATGGAGGTGGAGGCCTACAGAGAGGTGGCTCTTGAAGAGCTGGAGAAGATCCGAAAAGAGGCTATGGAAAGGTTCGATCTAAAGTCCGTCGACGTGATCCACAGGATCGGTTCTCTCTCGGTTGGTGACGACATCGTCCTGATAGTCTGCACAGCGGCCCACAGGTCTGCGGCCTTTCAAGGGTGCGAGCACGTTCTGGAAGAGATAAAAAGACGTGCACCCTTCTGGAAGAAGGAGATCAGGGCGGGGGGCGAACGCTGGGTGGAAAGCGGTTCGGGATGACACGGATCGATTCCTGCAGGTTCTTTGATGAGATCAAAGAATGAACCTGTTCGAGGATCGAAGTTCGAAAATAGAACGAATCTATCAGATCCAGGGACGTTCCGGCTTTCGAAGCCCGGATCAGACTATGGGAACAAGCTGAAGGCTATTCTTCCCGTCCGATACCATGTAGTATGGCTTGGTCCGAGGTATCAGGCCGTAGAGGCATAAACACCCGTTAAGTTCCCTGATCACAAAGTAAGTGTCAGCGATGTGGGAAGTCATTCTGATGCTCTTCTGACCTGACTTCACCACAACAACGTTGACGTCGCTCGTCTCCTTCCACTTCTGAAAAATGCGGCTGCTTGCGCTTAGCATCCTCTCGTAGCCAAAGGCGAACTCCATCGAGTCAAGACCCATGATGTTTAGGAGAGACCGACCTGTCCGCTTTCTCAGGGCGTCCCAGTGCTCGAAGAGGGTCTCATACCATTGGTCTCGGTCTCCTCCGGGCTCCAGCACCATCACGTTGGAGGGGACGAAGACGTCTCTTGGAGTGAGCTGGTAACCTATGCTGGGGACTATGTGGACCGCTCGCCCATTTTTGACCGAGTTGGACGCAAGTGCCGTAAGGACCTGGTAATACCTCTTCCCAACGCCGTGATCGATCTCGAGAACGTTGCAGGACCCGAACTCGAGCCCGCCGGTAATCTTGTCAAAGTCGCGTATCCCCGTGGAGATGCTGTCCTTGCAAGGATCAGAGATCCGGTCCACGTCGCTTACGATCCCGATCTGGGCGTCTATGTGATCGATGCACGGTTCCAAATACTGGAACCTCCCTTCATGCAAGGTGCAGGAGTAGACCTTCTGTTTGATCTCCACACCTCTCAGTTTATCCAGCTTTATCTCTCTTGCGTACCTCGTCATCATTCCTTCAGGACGGTTTTCTCCAGAGAGCGAAGAGGCCATCCTGACGTTCTTCAAGGTCACGACTCCGTCGACGATGTAATCGAGGGGCATAAGATCTGCCGACTCGCTCACGAATATCAGGTGAATTCCCATGTCCCGAGCGAATTCGCAGATGTTCTGTTCGAGGCTATGCTGAGCGTCTTTGAGGATGTGGGCGGTGTAATTTATGACGGCATCCCAGCTATCGATGACGATCATGGGATCATCCATGTCTTCGGCCTGATCCAAAAATGTCTTGAAGAAATCGAGAACCACCTCGTAGCTGGAGCCCTCCTGGCCTACGTTCTTGAGGCTCTCGAGAAGCATTTTCTGGGTGGCGTTGATGACGTTGCTGGGCGGGATGATTTCGTTGATCCAGGGGAACATGGAATAGACTCGTAGGGGATTAACTCGGGTGGAGATGTACATCCCGTTCATCTTCTTGCAGACGGAGTTCATAACCTCCAGCGCGAGAGTGGTCTTCCCTGTGCCTGGCAACCCCTTGATCAGAAACGTCTGGCCCTCTTCAATCTGGAAGAAGTCGTTGATTTCAGACGGTATCCGCGTATTTTGCATCCCAAATCTCCAATGCTAGTTGGTAGCATATATCATATATAAGTCTAATTTTCGACAATTAGATCCCCGCCCTCATCCACGGGGGATCGGCTGGGATCTACTGTGAATCGATCTGATGGACACATTTCTTCATCAGATTAATAAAAGTTCCGACTTTCTCTGGTTTCACTTTAAAGGACATGGAGATTACAACGTCGTCTGAAATCTCCTCGAGCTGAGCTACCAACGATAACTTCAGAGAAGAAGTCGTTACGGCGCCGCCCCTCTTTAAAGCTGCCTCAAAATCTTCCATGCATTCAACATTTTCTGCGGTTTCAGCGACTTCTTTGGGCTCGCTGATCCTCCAGAGTTTTGAGGGGCCGATTTCCACGAACTGACATTTGCCTTCAGATTTTAGAACTGAAAGGTACTTTATGGCGGTGGTTTTGCTGACCCCTGCCTGCTTTGCCACGTCCACGGTGGTCAGCCCAACTTCGGAATCCTCTATAGCCTTGAGAATTCGCTCCTCGTAAGATGCCATTTTTGAGTCAACCTCACCCTCTGCGCCCCTTTAGTGTCCCGATTCTCCTGATCGACTAACTTTCCAAATTAGTATCAGCTTTGCCGTTTTCGTATATAACGTTCTTGGTAGCAAAATTGCTGGGTATTAGCAATCAAAACCATTTAAACCAGTAAATCCATAAGGAACCCGATGACCGGCGAACATTCCGTCATTTCAGATGATGATGATCGCGCCGAAGACGCCCAAAACCGGCATTATGATCCCCAGAGCTGGCCGCCGATAAGGGGAGATTACAGGCTGGAAGATCACGAATCGCGAATTGCCGTAGTGACTTTGGCAAGCCACTTAAGAGCAAAAAGGGCGGCGATCTGCGGTCCCTGCAAGACCGAAAACCTCGGCGTTGAGAAGGTGGTTGCAAACCTAATATCCAACTCTAACCTCCGATTTCTACTAATCTGCGGCGCGGAGTCGAAAGGGCACCTTCCGGGCGATTCCATCCTGGCACTTCACAGAAACGGGATCGACGAAGAGGGGAGGATCGTGGGATCGAAGGGGGCGATACCCTTCATCGAGAACCTCTCAAAAGAGGCGATCGACCGGTTCCAGCGCCAGGTGGAGGTGAT
>DUKF01000150.1 GCA_013329455.1 Methanotrichaceae archaeon
CTCACCGAGGTCCCGATCGAGGCGATGCGTGGCGATGTCGAGAACACTGGAAACGAAGATCTGGGGGGTCGGGCCATGGTGCCCTGCGAGCTTACCGTCCCCGAAACATCCCGCTACTCGTACCTCTACCTTGGCAAAGGCAGAATGCTCGACCATCTCCTCGTCTCAAGGGGCATGCTCGCCCTCTACACCGGCGCCGAGATCCACAACGAGCTTCTGCACGACGAGTCGATCGCCTTTTCGACGGACAAGAAGTTCCCCGAATCGGACCACGCTCCGGTGATCGCAGAGTTCGAGCTGCCTTGAAGGTGAGAGGATGGACGGGAACCGGGATCCCATCGAAATTTCATTGGAATCTTATAGAAAACATACATATCCCACGGCCCCCAAACCTGTGATGATATGACTAACTTCAAGGTCCTTCTGGAGGGCGCCTGGCTCGTCAGGGACGTCAAATCCGTAGACGACGCCATCGGTGTCGCGATATCGGAAGCTGGCAAGAGGCTGAACAGCAAAAAGCTCGACTTCGTCGAGGTGGAGATGGGCCAGACGATCTGCCCGAGTTGCGGCGAGTCCCTGGACGGAGTCTTCATGGTGGCAGGAACTGCAATCGTGGGCCTCCTCTTCGAGATCAAGGTCTTCGACGCAGAGAACGAGGAGCACGCCTTCCGGATAGCAAAGGCGATGGTCGGGAAAGCCCTGGGTGCGGTTCCCTTGAAGCTGGTGGAGACCGAAGAGATCGAGGGAGGACGGACCAGAAAGCCGGAGAGATCCCGATAAGAAAAAGAACGTAGAAGCGATGAAAGGCCGAAAGACGGAAAGGTGAAATCTAAAATCTGAAAGTGCGAAAAGACGGACAAAAAGCGGCCCTTCAGAGCTGAACACCGTCTTATCAGCTCTGCTTTCTATCCCACTCCGCCACTCTGGCCCTGATGATCTCCCTGCTCTTTTGGGCGTCGGTGACGATCAGCCCATCCTGGATCCATTTGGGAAGGAAAGAGACAACCCCGCCCCGGCCCCCCTCCCTGAACCGCCGGTCGCAAAAGATGATCACGCCCCGCTCTGAGGCGTCCCTGATCACCCTTCCCGCCGCCTGGAGACCTCTGTTTATCGCGGGCAGAGTGTAGGCGATCAGCATCCCGTTCTTCTGGCCGTACTTCTTGACGTAGTACTGGTTGACCTCCCTTTGGATCTCGTTGTAGAATCCGAGAGGCAGGCCGACGACGGCAACGCCGTTCAGAGCCTCGCCCTTGTAATCGATCCCCTCGGCGAGCTTCCCGCCAGATACGCCCAGAAGCACGGCACCGCTTCTTTTTCCTGCCTTGAAAAAGTCGTCCAGAATCGCGGGGACGTCCTCAGCGTTTCTCGGCTCGGAATAGAGCATCTTTCCGGCCTTCCTGGCCACGGCCTTGCAGGTCTTCTCGTACTGGTTCATCATCGAGTATGAGGTGAAGAATACGGCGACGTTTCCAGGCACCTCCTCGATGATCGCCTCGACGTGCCCTGTGATCTCCCTTCTGTTCTGGGCCTCATCTCTTTTTTCGAGCTGAGTTGTGGCGGTCTTGGCGACCATGAGAAGCCGGTTCTCTGAGGGGAAAGGATTTGGTAGGCTGATCTTCTTCGCCCGATCCTTTTCTCCCAAAAAGTAAAGCTCATAGGCTTCCAGAGGCGAGAGGGTGCCGCTGAGCATCACCGTCGCGCTGATGTTGTCCACCACCCGTCTCACCAAAGGAGCGGGATCGATGTTGTTCACTTCGAGCCACGCCCTCTTTTTGTCGCCGATTCCGGTGACGGTGATCTTCCTCTGGTAAGAGAGATCTCTTTCGGCAAGCTCCGCATCGTTCAGGAACAAAAGAACCTGGGCCAGGCTCGGCTCGATGTCCCCCTGCAGATTTTCGCGATCTCCCTCCGCCAGTTCCAATTCCGCCACCATCACCGCAACTTCTGTCGCAGCCGAGAGAGCCTCCTCCACATCGTCAAACCCTCGGTACAGGAACTCGCGGAAAAGGTCTGCGTCCAGAAGCTCTTCGCCCTCCTGCATCCGGGATTGGCGGCTCTGGATGTACTTTCGAAGCCTCGGCAAAAGAGTCTTGATCACCTCGACGCCCTTCAACCGAGAGGAAGCATCCAGAGAGGACTCCTCAAGCCTCGACTGGCCCATCGATTGCTGGTACTTCTCCACCTCTTTCTCGGCAAGGTCGATCATCCTCTGAGAAAGGACCCTGGTATTGAGAGCCCTGACGGCATCGCCCAGGTTGTGAGCCTCGTCGACGAAAAGGGTCAAAGATTCCCGGTCCATCTCCAGCCAATCGAAGATTATCTCCTGGAACTCGGGGCTGAAAAGGTGAGAGTAGTTGAGGATAACTAAGTCGCTCCCTTTAGCAGAGAGGCTCATCACCTCGTAAGGGCAGATCTCTTTGCACTCTTTGAGAAACCGGCCAGGAGACCTGATACCGGTCCTGAGGTCATCGACCAGGTCCAGGATCGATCCGGAATGTCTGAAGTGAGGCTTTCCGGCGAGCTCGAAGACCTCTCTGCTCATCATGTAGTAAGGGCAGAAGGTCCTGTACCCGGGAACGCTCTGGGGCGTGTTCATGTCATTGGAAGGGTCGTAAAACTTGCCCCCGACTTCTCCAAGCCGTGTGATCATCCTCCTCTTCGTCAACTCTCTGAGCCTTGCGCAGCCGGAATAGACGCTCTCTCCGGAGAACTCATCGGCGATGGGGCACATCTTCTGTTTGCCAACCATGTAGGTTATGGTGGGTCGGTGCCTGGTTTTGGACCATATCTTCTCGATCTCGTCCAGGTATATGTCTATCTGGCTGACCGTCCTCACTGCCACTGCGATCTTGCCGGGAGCTGCCGCTAGAGCCGCAGAGATGCAGCTGGTCTTGCCGCTGCCGGTGGGAGCGTCGATCATCAGCACCGCGTGATCCCCGTCTCTCACGGTCCCGTAAACGTCATCCAGCATGGCGTCCTGGTAAGGCCTCAGAGACTCGTAGGGGAAATAATCCAGATACACGGCGCTTCGGTTTCCGCTTAAAGGTGATAAATGCTATCCATCAGGCAGCTTCTCGGCTTTTTTTGTCTCTTGGAGTGACCCCTGTAGAAGAATATTCCAAAAAGGCTGAAAAGGAGAAGTATGCTCAATTCCCGCCCCCAAATGAAAAAGATGATCCCTGCCAAAATTGACTGAATGTAGATTTTTCCAACGGATACCATATCTGGTGCGATGCGAATTGGCGCCGTCTACCGTTGTGTCATCATTTAGATTCTGCGCCCATCGAGTATTCGGAAAAAAGGATGGCTTGGCTAAACAGTCGGAATGAAGCTTAAAAAGAAAGCAGAAATGGACTGTAATATCGTCCTTCGGGCTTTAAACCAACCGTTCAACTCTCACTTCTTCAATAGCGCCTTTATCTCCGCCACGGAGGGGGCCCTTCCCACGACTATCGCCTCTCCGTCGATGAAGAGGGCAGGGGTCATCATGACGCCACGGTTCATGATCTCCTGAAGGCTCTCCACCTTCACGACCTCTGCCTCAACGCCCGACTCCGCCACAGCCTTCTCGACATTCTTGGCGAGAGACTTGCACTTTGCACACCCGGTTCCCAGAACCTCTATCTTCATAATCTCGATCTCCTCATCCTCATCTTTATATCTTCTTCCTTTTCGCTTTTCAGACTTTGCCTGCCGGTTATTTCAGACGATCGCCCCGTAAATCATCCCTGCCAGGGTCGAGAGCAACACCACCAATGATATGTAGACCCCGGCCTTCCTCGCTCCTATCACCCTCCAGATCACGATCATGTTCGGTAGACTCATTGAGGGTCCGGCGAGCAGAAGTGCAAGAGCTGGACCCGACGCCATCACTCCGGATGAGTAGCCAAAGAGCGTCCCCACGATTGGAACCTCGAGAAGCGTCGGCATATAGAGGAGAGCCCCTATGGTCGAGGCGATGAAGCAGGCGAGAAAGTCGCTTCTTCCGAAGATCGACCTTATCAGCTCCACTGGCAAAAAGTAGCCGATAACGCCGGTTATGAAAGTCCCCACAAGGAGTAGCGGAAATATCCTCTTCACAAGCCACCAGGTCTCGCCGAAGAAGGCAGATTTCTCAACGTCCTCGAAGTACCTCATCAACAACCAGGCCGATGCCAGGACAAGGATCGATACCAGGACCGCCTTTGGGAACAATGCGATCTTAGAGGTCGCTCCCAGGAGAATTCCGACCAGGATGGCCATGAATAAAGGGGTGACGTAAGAGGGCCTGCTCATTCCCTTGTCGGAAGAGACGGATGCAGGAGCACAGGCAGGACCATCGGAACCTCCCTCGTCCTCTGGCACCCTTTTCCGCTCGAAGATGGCGGCCATAACAAGGCCGATGACGACGGCCATAGAGACTGCGGCCACGATCCTGGCGATTCCGAGGTCTAGGCCCAGGACCCGCGCCGTTAGGACGACGGCCAGAAGGTTGATCGCAGGGCCCGAGAAGAGAAAGGCTGTGGCAGGGCCAATCCCCGCCCCTCTCCGATGTATCCCAGCGAACATCGGGAGGATGGTGCAGCTGCAGACTGCAAGAACCGTCCCCGATGTCGCAGCAACGCTGTAGCAGAGCCACTTTTTGGCGTCCGCCCCGAAGTACTTTAGGACCACGTCCTTCTGGAGCAGGGCCACTATCGCCCCGGCTATGAAGAAGGCCGGGATCAGGCAGGTCAAAACGTGGACCGAAAGGTACTCCATCAGGGTCTCAAGACCCATCTGCAAGGGCGGCAGTATCATCTCGGAACTAATGATCGTCATCTAATTGAGGCCTCCAACATCTCCTCGGCCTTTTTAAGCTCTGATATCTGGTCGAGGGCCATGGCGTCAACTTCCCTCAAGAGGTCAAATACTCTGGGGTTTCTCACCCTGTAAAGGGTCCGCTTTCCCTCGGTCCTTCGCTCCACAATCCCGGCCTCGAAGAGCAGATTCAGATGCTTGGAGATCGTTGACTGGGCTCTTTCAAAGGTGGGTACGATCTCGCAGACGCACCTCTCCTCCTTGTCCAAAAACTCCACGATCTCAAGCCTCGTGGGGTCTGAGAGAGCGCCGAGGATCTTGGCCCGCCAGTCTGTGACCGATCGGCTCATGGTGATGATCCATAGGAGTTAAAAACATATAAATATATCGTCATATGGCGATATGTAGCTGATGCAAACCATTTGGATATTGATGAAAACTTCTCAATGGCGACGGAATCAGTTTTTTTGGGCTTCTTGGAGATGGATTCTCGATAAATCTTATATCTACAATCCTTTCGAAATTAAGATTTAGCGAAGTCGATTCTGCAAACAAATTGGTAATATTGGATCTTTAGATACTGGACAAAAGAGAATAATTGTATGCAAACGGCAGATTTAATCCAAAAATGATAAATATGTATGCACTAAATTAATCATATAACTCTCGAAACCTTTATATATTGACAAAAAGACATATAGAAGGAGTCTTTGTTCTGGAGGTGAGGAAAAATATGGTCGACGAAGCGTACAAAAAGGCATTTAGAACGGCTCTTCAGGCGCGCATGAAGAAGCTGTTCACGACGCACCTCGTGATCTACCTGGTGGTCAACATCATATGGCTGGTGATAAACTACATGATAGTAATGCCCGCCAACCCCAATCTGCCCATTTGGCAGCCCTGGTATCCACCCATCGGCTGGGGCATCTGTATAGTCATTCATTACGTGACTTACGTCAGTGGCGGAGAAAGTCTGATCATGGAGGTAGAGGCGGAGGCGGAGCGTTAGCTTCTCTGCATTCTTGTCTCTGGTCATATCGTACGTCGTGGCGGAAGATGCGTCTCGTTGCCGGTGGCCGAGCGCTAATCTTCGCCCACGTTCTTTTTTTACACGTTAAAATAAAGGGATTCGGCGATTTAATTCTTATCGCTGATAAAATTTAATAAGATGAAAGTGGAACTTGAAATAGGAGGCAAAAAATCATGGAGTTGGAAGCAAGACAGGGGATCCCCCTCCTGGGGGAGAAGGTCCCGGAAATGGAGGTTCAGACCACCCACGGGAGAATGAAGATCCCGAACGACTTTTCAGGAAAGTGGTTTGTCCTCTTTAGCCATCCCGCAGATTTCACGCCGGTATGCACCACCGAGTTCATCGCCTTCGAGAAGATGCGAGGAGACTTTGAGAAGCTCGACTGCGCGCTCATCGGTTTATCGATAGACCAGGTCTTCTCTCACATGAAGTGGACCGAGTGGATCAAGGAGAATATGAACGTCGAGATTGGGTTTCCGATCATAGCAGACAACGGGGCCGTGGCCTCAAAGCTCGGCATGATCCACCCGGGAAAAGCGACAAACACCGTCAGGGCAGTATTCGTTGTGGACCCGAAAGGCGCCATTAGGCTGATGCTCTACTATCCTCAGGAGATCGGACGCAACATGGCGGAGATCCTGAGAGCTGTCAAGGCCCTTCAGATCTCGGACGAAAACAACGTGGCTATGCCCGCCAACTGGCCGAATAATGACCTTTTGGGCGACGAAGTCATAATACCTCCCCCCACCGACGAGAAGGCTGCAAAAGAAAGGATTTCGAAGTACAAGTGTTTCGACTGGTGGCTCTGCCACAAGAAACTGGACTGAAGCTGGGGAACAGCACATTTATTTTTTTATGACCCCCATGGACTCGAATTTTCGATCAGTTTTCATCTGAGTCAATCCGGCATGAGGTACTGAAGTTATGACCGACGACGTCGACATTGGAGCTGAAAACTGCCATCTAAAGAAGCTGATTATCGCCCTCCATCGGGCCTTATACCTTTCGATCTTCACTATCGCTGCCGCCCCCGTTGGTGCCGCTGCCGCAGAGCCATCTCGGGAGCTTCCCGCTGAAATCATGAAGTTATGGCCCTATCACGCATTCCTTGTGGTTTTGGGATTTTCGCTTTTGGTATGGGGAATGACAGTCGCCCGGAGAAAGGATAAGGGATGGCTTAAAAAGCACAAGATCCTCGGAATATCGGGAACAGCTTTCGCCATCTCAGGGATGACGATGGCCGCATACATGGTTTCTGCAGCCTCCCAGGGGCACTTAAAGGTGCCTCACGCATATCTCGGATTTTTCGTGATCCTTCTGCTCATCATCACGCCGACCTTGGGGATCTTCCAGCTAAAAGTGAATAAGAAAAGGAGTGCCCATATCAGAAGGATTCACAGACTCTTCGGCAGAACTGCCCTTTTGCTGAATGCCCTGAACATATTATTCGGGTTGCTGATCGTGAGTTCAGCCTGATAAACAAAAAGGTTGCGTGGAGTGATTACTCCACCTTTATCACTTCTTTTGCAGACCAGAGACCGTGGACGTTGCAGTATTCCATGGCGAGTATCGATCCGGACTTGGAAAGCTTTACCTTTAGCTTTGCCTCAGGCTCCGAATAAGTTGGGGTGAAATCGATCCTAGCCAGCATGATTGGGTTGAAGGGCCTTCCATCCTCGCGGAAGTAGACCTCGATCCACCTTATGGAGTGCTCCATCTTGTTGGGGTGGTTCTGGACCGAGATCCTGACCTCGAAAGTCTCGTCGGCCTTGACGGCCTTCGGTGCCTCGATTTTAGGGGTGTGGCTCTCCCTTTTTCCCAGAGCCTCGCCAGCGGCCATGTCGAAGGTGTTTATCATCTCGCCCAGATTTTTCTTCTCTTCGGCCATTTAGATCACCAAATACCATGAAGAGCTCTAACATTAAAATGTTTTTGGTGAAAGAATTTTGGACACGCGATCACGATCCAGCGGCTCGAATCAAGACACCTCTCGCCTCGCAGGGTCAGAGGTTGAGCCTCCAGATCGCAAAGTTCAGAACCGCAGCGAAGCTCACCCATAAGATGTAGGGCAAAAGGAGCGCTCCAGCAGTCCTTGAAATCTGCCTGAACTTCTGGATGTTCAGGGCGATCAAAGCCCAGAGGACGACGATCATCAGAAGGCCCGCCAGAGGAGAGCGAAGGCCGAAGAAGGCCGCCGACCAGGATACGTTGCCAGCGAGCTGGAGGACGAAGACCGCCAATGCGGCTTTGACCCTCGGATCTGTCGGACTCTCCCGCCAGACCAGATAGGCCGATATCCCCATCAGAGTGAATATGGCGGTCCAGACCGGGGCGAAGACCCAGTTGGGCGGTGCGAATAAAGGCTTCTCCAGGGCGGCGTACCAGGTGGGTATGTTCGAGGTTGTGAATATTGACCCGATGAAGGCCGCCAAGTCAAACAGCGCACCCCGCT
>DUKF01000010.1 GCA_013329455.1 Methanotrichaceae archaeon
AATCCGAGGCTGTGATGGTGGTGGTGGGGGCAGAGAAGGTCCCACCCGAGATCTACGAGATGGCGGACTGGAACGTGGGCGTCGGAAACCAGCCCCATTCGGAGGTGGCGGCTCTAGCGGTCTTTTTGGACAGGCTCTGGGAGGGCGAGGAGTTGGAGAAAGAATTCGATGGAAAAATCCAGGTCGTCCCAAGCCCCAGGTACAAGACGGTGATCGAAAGGCGAGAGGAAGATGAGGGCTGATCGCCCCTTGAAAGTTCTCGTCGTCGGCGCGAACGTCCGGCACATCGCCTGCTCTGCGGCCCGGGCAGGACACGACATTTTGGCCGCCGACTGCTACTCTGATCTTGACCTGGCAGAGTCGGTTTCCCAATCTTTCCTCCTCGACTGCAATCCCTCGATTCCGGGCGATCTTGCGAGGTCGGCCGAAAACCTCATCCGAACAGTTCTCGATCGCGATCAAATCGATTGCCTGATCTTGGGGCCGGGCATCGAAGAGATGAGGATCGAGGGGATCGAGATCCTGAACAACCCGCCAGATAAGTTCTCGGAGGTCTCCGACAAGCTCTGGCTGGCCCGCTGGCTCGAACACGAGGGCTTCCCGACGGTTCCAACGTGGTCTGTTGGCGAGGAACAGGATTTCAGGGTATTTCCGCTGATGGTCAAGCCCCGGAAGGGGGCGGGCGGGACCGAGAACATGCTCGTCAAGGGCGACGAAGATCTCGCGAACCTTGAGGGTGACCTGATCGTACAGGAGATGGTCGAGGGGATCTCCGCCAGCGTCTCGGTGATGGCCGATGGTGAGGAGGCTGTAGCGATATCTGCCAACGAGCAGCTGATCGGGACAGATTGGCTTGGAGGGAGCGGCTTTCGCTACTGTGGGAACATCTCACCCCTGGAGCGTTCTCGGGAGGACTACCCCGTAGCCGATATGATCGAGATAGCAGAAGAGATCGCAATCGGGCTCAATCTTGTGGGCTCCAACGGGATCGACTTTCTCATGACCGAATCCGGCCCCGTCGTTCTGGAGGTGAACCCAAGGTTTCAGGGCAGCCTGGACGCGGTGGAGATCTCCACGGGGATGAACATTTTCCAGTCTCATCTTCTCTCTTTCGATGGAAATCTCCCCAAGAGGCCAAAGCCTCGCGGGTTCGGGGGAAGAGCGATCCTATTCGCAAAAGATGATCTAAAAATAGAGGAGGATCTCAGAGGCGTTTCGAGATGGCTCGCCGACATCCCGAGACCGGGATCCTGCGCGAAGATGGGCGATCCCGTATCATCGATCCTCAGCTTTGGAGAAAACAGGAAAAAGACGATCGATCTGCTCCATAGCAGAAGTTCGTCGATCTTTCGAGCCTGCCGCCGCCTTTGACGATTGAAAGCTTGCCTTACCAGGACATGGCACGGTAGAACCAGTTGCAGATCATGGTGATGAGCTTTTCAGACCCGCTCCCTTTCTCCAGCTTCTCCCGATCCTTATCGCAGAATTTTCTATCCTTCATCCAAGACATGGTTTTTGAGTTGTCGATCTGGAGATATAATGATATCGGTCTCATCCCTGTTCCAGGAAAAAAAACCGTCTGGTATCACCTTCGTCCCAGAAAAAACCAATAATTTGACGCCCTCGGTTAGACCGGAGCCGTGTAGGTCATCATTCCATCAAGGGTGGTTCCCCTGGGGTGGGAAATGGTACAGTTCCGATTGTCCACAGGTTTGACCAGCTCAGGTCCAGAAAAGTGGTGAAGGGTAGCGTATATCAGATCCCGGATCACCTCACAGGGACCGAGAACTTCTCCTCCACCTCTTCCCGGTGGATCATGTTGTAGGCGCAGAAGGGGATTATCCTGCCATCGGGAGTGGCATAATGCACCCCACACCTCTGCACCCTCTCCAAGTCGACGTTGTAGAGATCCTGAAAGTGCATCGTCCCAAGGAAAAGAGCATTTTTGTGAATCACTCTCAGGGAGTCTCGGGTCCCGTTCTTCAGCATTCCCAAAAACATCCTCAAAAAGTTCAGGCCTTCGGGAGCGCCCGACTCGTCGATCAGCTTTGGCAGCTCACTTACGATTCTGCTGTGCATTTTCAGCCTGGAAATTAAAGTGCCATCGAAGTGCTCCACCTCTTCGTTGAGAAGTTCATAGAGGCCTTCAAGGTCGACGAATCTGCTAATGGGGATCAGATGACCATTGTGATGGAAGACGTACGTGGCGGCCCCACAGTGAGGGTGGACGGAGAAGACCGGCCTCGATATGCCAGTTTCCGCACTGACCAGCCTGGATATCGGCGCAACGAAGGAGACTGGATAGAAGTCATCCTTGGTTATTTCTCCACCCGTCTGCTCCTCTACCAAGTGGAAGAAGTCAGGGATGGTGATCCGTCTTGAGAGACGCTCCGCCTGATTCGCCCTTCCAGTGAAGGAGATCGGCTGGAAGTTGAGGCCCCTGACCACGTCCAAGTTTCCGGCGGCGAACCTGATGATATCACCGATCTCCCCATCGTTGACCCCTTTCTCCAGGACTGGGACAAGGACGACGCTTTCAATCCCAGATCTCCTGAAGTTCTCGATCGCCTTGAGCTTCAAGGGCAGAACGTCTCTTCCCCTGAAGGCGATGTTGGCTTTTGGGGTGAAGCCATCGAACTGCAGGTACACGGTGTTTAGGCCGCTCTTCTCAAGAGCCCGGCATAGATTGAAGCTCTTGGCCAGCCTTATGCCGTTGGTGGCGATCTGGATCTGATCAAAGCCCATATCTCTGGCCATGGCCAATATGCTGGGAAGGTCCTCGCGCATGGTGGGCTCCCCTCCAGAGAACTGGACGGCAGGACAGGGAACTGGTCGCAACTCCCTCAGTCTGATCATCATCTCCCTGATCTGAACAAGAGTGGGCTCGTAGACCCTTCCCGAGGCCTCGGCATTGGCGAAGCATACCGGACAGGAGAGGTTGCATCTGTTGGTCAGATCGATGTTGGCAAGGAGGGTTCCAGTTTTGTGATTGTCGCAGATGCCGCAGTCAAAGGGGCAGTTGTCACCCCTGGTGTGAGGGTTCTCCACGCCTTCGCCATCGTCCCAGTAGCGATCGAACTTCTTGTAGAGATCGGCGTCGGACCAGTAGATGTCTTCGAATTTGCCATGATCTGGGCATATCTTCGTAATCCTGACTGTCTTCCCGTCTTGGAAGATGCGAGCTTCGACAAGCTGGAGACATATCGGACAGAGGGAGGGCACGACTTTATCAATTGCTGCAAATTGCATTGAAACTTAGTTTAGCGTAAGAGATATAAATATTAGGGCATCATCAGGCCACGATATAGAACAGTACCGTCAAAGCAATCAGAGACTTGGTACCGACATCCAACGGGGTAAAAACTCGATCACCAACCCAGAATTCTGCAAGACTTGATCGCAGAGGCGCGCCCAACAGGTGCTTTGAATTTCGACGATCCTGGATTATGAATAAATCTAGCCGAAATGAAACTGAGAGGGACGCGAGAATTTTCAGGATCATGTATCCGAGAGAAAAACCAAAATCTTTATGAGACATAAGAGAGGCTTTCATCCAAGTGATGAATATGGACATCGTAACCACTATCGAATACCTTCAGTCGTTGGTTGTGTTGGCGCTCTTCTTTGGAATTCTGGCCGTCGGGTTCAAGGTCTGGCGCTGGAATTACACCTGACCCACCCGAAAGAATCGCCCGTTAACTCTTTTTGGCCTTGCAAGAGGCGGCTTTTTCACCGTGATCAGCGGTTAGCTGTATTTTCCCGACCCGAGAACGATCACCTTGGTTCCTTTGAAATCGAGCTTAGAGCCCTGACTTGGAAGTATCTGGGCCGTGGCGGAACTGAACTTGTAGCCGCTGGCATCCACCGTTATCGAGTGCCATCCGGGGCTTAAGGAGACCCAGTAGCCGCCATCCACTCCCGTTGTGACGGAGAAGAGGCCGTCGATTATGACTTTCGCCCCAGGTATGCCCTCGCCGATTTTGTCGGTGACTTTTCCCTCCAGCCACCCGGACTCGTCCTGATAAGGGCCAGTGGGATAAAACGCTCCTCCGACTGGGTACCCCACCACCGTTCCCGCCGCCGAGACGGTCCCGGTCCAGACCCTGGCCGTAGACTGGCTGAAGCTGAACCCTTCAAGCTCCGCGGTCACGGTGTAGGTCCCCGAGGGCAGATCCATCCCGTAGTAGCCAAGGGCGCTAGTGGCGGTGCTGAAGATGCCGCCACCCGCCCCAGAGATCCTGGCCCTGGCTCCGGGAACGCCGTTCCCATAAGAATCGATCACTCTCCCCACCAGACCGTAAGTGGTCGGATACCCGGCGGAGCTGACGGAGAGAGTGACGTTATTGCTTCGAGTACTTGTGTTGAACTGATAATAGTGGGACTCCAAAGTCTCTGCGTATCGATCCAACCTGTACCAACCGGGGCTCATAAAGCCCTGGGATATGATCCTCCTCCCCCTGTCGTAAAAGGTGAAGGGGCCCCAGTCGGCGACGTAGAGCCAGAGGGAGTAGGGTGTGCCCAGGTTGACCTGCCCTCTGGTGACCAAGAGGCCATCCGACTGCAGGTAGAGCTGGTTGGAGCTCAGCACCTCGTCCCCGATCAACAGGTCCTGATCCGGGGCGAAGGGATTGGCAGAGATCAGCTGAGGCAAGTCGTAGCTGCCCGGAGAGTAAGGGTCCCAGTCAGGCCTTCCGGGAGTGTAATCCGACTCCTGGCCGGGGCCGAAGGGGTCCCATTCGGGTCTATCTGCGGCGAAGGGGTTTGGCAGGTATTCCGCCGCGGGCGCATCGTTCGCCTCGAGACCGGTCGCGCAGAAGGCAGCCACGAAGACCAATCCTAATAACACGCAAAGTGTGAATCGGCTTATCAATTTCAAAACTTAACCTCCCCATAGTGAAAAGCGCTCGCCAGCGACTTAAAGATTGCGGGAGGTGGAGACGGTGCATTGGATTTCGAACGGTTGGTTTTTTCATATCTCGATCTGGTGTGAGGGGTTATCGCTGCTACAGGTTTTTATCAATCCGGGAATTCGAGTTTTTTATGAGCGTATCGAGAGATGGTACCCCATAACGTTTAAGTACATTCAATTCCATCTGAAAAAACCGAAGTTTCAGAATAATCCGAAAGATTGAAACGGATATTGAAAGGTGAAGATCAAGAGATGGGAGATGAGGTGGGCACCTGGTTCGAGGCAAATTCAATTGTCATTCAAAAAATCAACTATCCATGAAAACGCTTAACTCAGAGCAGGTTTATCAAACAATACCGCAGAAAATGCCACAGATATTACCGCAGATCGAAACTCCGTAGAAAAGGGGTGCCGGTTTTGCAAGACCGACCGCTGAGTCGGCTGTGGATGCTGTACATAAATTATATATAGAGCTGACAAACGGCCAATATATTAAAGTCAATATAGGTTGGAGGAGAGTCATGAACTACCTTAGGGCTGGAGAACTGCTTTGCCTGCTCCTGGTCGCTATGGCGGCAGTTCTGCCAATGGGGGCGTTGGCACAAGATGATGCTCCAGATGAGCCGGTCCCACCGGGGGCCGAATCCGTGGACGGTAACGGCGCTGAAAAAACGACTGCTGGGGAGACACCCACAGAAGAGGTGACACCACCGGAGGAATCTGAGGAGGCACCCACAGAAGAGGTGACACCACCGGAGGAA
>DUKF01000260.1 GCA_013329455.1 Methanotrichaceae archaeon
TAGGCTGGGGGATGTGGGGCGAGGACGCGTCCCGCCCCATCCCCCTTTTCGCTCTCTTTTTTTAATCTTTGTTTTCTGTTTTCTGCCTTCTCAGTTCTCTTCAGAGAGCCAGCCTGTGATCTCCTGGGCTGCGCTGATCGTCTCTCCGCAGATCTGGGAGATGAAATCCTCAGGAAGCTTCTGATGGAGAGGGATCGTTTCGCTGGCAGCGAGGGCCTTCGAGTCGTCGAAGTTGACGTAGGCGACCCTTGCGGTCAGTTCGTGGGAGGGCCGGCCGAAGGCCGTTCCCGGAAGGATGGCTACGCCCTTCTCCTGGAGGAGGTGCTCGCAGAGGGTGACGCTATCTTTTATCCCCCGTTTCGAGAGGGTGTCGGCAAAGGGCGAAAAGTCCGGGAAGAGGTAAAAGCCGCCTTCGGGGGCGTGTACCCTGATGCCACCTTCGGCGAGGATCTGCTGAAACTCGCAGCCTAAGGTCGAAAGGATCCTTCTTGCGTGCCAGAGGTACCTCTCCATGGTGATGCCTCCTTGGAATGCGTGGACCGCCGCGAACTGGATCGGGGCGGAAACAGCGGTGTAGGTCTCGCTGGCGACGGTGGCCATCGCTTCGAGGAGCCAGTCGAGGTCTGGCGGGAAGGTGAATGTGCCAAGTCTCCAGCCGCCGGCACCACACCACTTGGATAGGCCCGAGCTTATGATCGTCCCCTCTGGGTAGAAGCGAGCCACTGAGACGTGCTCGCCCCGATGGTGGAGCTGGCCGTAAATCTCGTCGGAGAGGAGGATGACCTCGTACTCTCTCGCCACCTCGGCGATCTCCTTTAATTCGTCCGGAGTGTAGGTGAGACCGTCGGGGTTTCCGGGGTAGTTGAGGATCAAGATTCGGGGTCGGTAGACGTCCTGCTCGCTCTCGAGGAACCTGGCCAGCCTTTCGGGGGTTATGTGCCACTTCTCATCGAAGGTGGTGTGGAGGAGTCGGACCTTTTTTCCAAGGATCTGGGCTTGGGGGACGTAGGAGACCCAGGCCGGGGTGGGGACGATGATCTCGCCGTAATAGACGAGCTGGAGGATGAACATCAGCTCTTTAGAGCCGGGGCCGACGATGACGTTATCGGCGCTAGCGTTCACATTGTCCTTCCGCCGGTGGAAGTCGGACACTGCCTCTTTGAGAGCGGGAAGACCTCTCACCGGGAGGTAGTCCTTCTCATGGGCGTAGAGCTTGAGGGCGTTGACCACCGGGGTTGGGACCGGGAAGGGTGATTGGCCCAACCCCAGGTTGTAGGGGCACAGCCCCTGGCTCTGGAGCAGTTTGCACCTTTCGTTGATGGCGAGAGTCGCGGAGGGCTCGACTCCCCGGACGTTGATGTTGAGGCTGACGTGTTTATGAAGGGTCATCTTTCTCGACTCCATCTTCCAAGCCTGATCGGTTCCATCGGTTCAATCGGATCTAAAGGGTCGACAGGATCGACAGGATCGACCAAATCATCCGAATCGACCGGTTAATTTAGATCGTCTATCAAGTATAATGGTGTCTCCGATATAACATTTATTAAAGATGCGAATTAATCCGGGGCTCGGAAAATGGAAGTGAGATTTTGATGATGGGATTGTTTCGGGGTTTGAAGCGTGGTTCGAAGGTGGGTTTGGCTCTGGTCTCGGCGCTGGTCCTTCTCGTGACGGCGGCCCTGGCCGCAGAGGAGACCGTGACTCTGGGCGAGTACGAGGTATCCTTCGATCTTGGGAACTATTCGGGATACACCCTCGAATTCGAGGAGGTGCCCTACGCCACCGTCGATGGCGAAGAGTACACATCTCGTGTATGCTGGATTCAGGGAGACCGGATGATGATGATCGCCCTCACCGATTTTGGTGTCCCGATGGCGGCGACGAGCTCTCTTACCAGGAGGGCGGTGACCTCTTACCTCAACAACGCCCAGTGCAAGAATATACAGACTCACGAGATTGATATAAGCGGAAAGCCCGCGATCCTTGGCCTCGGCGAGCGGCCCAGTGGCGAGACCCTCGTATGCGCCGTCTACTGGCCCGACATCCACGACGTCAACGGGACGCTGTACGGCCAGGTCGACTGCACCATAGCCTCGGAGGCGTCGGTGGAGCTGACTGAAATGCTGCTCAACTCGATCTACGTCAAGCTTCCCGGAGAGGAGGAAGCGGTCATGCAAGTGAGGTCGGAATCGGACAGGATAGAGCTGTGAGTCAAATTGAGCGTGGGAATTTTCGATAATTTTGGGCGACTGATGACAATGATATCAGAAGAGTGCGATCTTGACAGCTTCATAGACTCGATCGGAGATCTGACCTACCATGAGGTCCTGACCATCACCTTGAAGGAGGGTTACGCCACCGACGACCTTCTCGTTCACAAGAAGAAGAACGGCGGCCCCGTGGAGGAGATCGAGCGAGCCTCGGCGTACAACAAGGCCCTCCGCGACTTCGTCTTCCTCCTTCAGGTCGGCCAGAAGCCCGACCTAGTCTCCGAGGCGGAGAGGGAGAAGTACAACAAGTTCCGCCAGGTGGCAAAGAATCTGGTGGACAAGGGTGAGCTTCTGCCCACGATCTTGAACTTCTTCGACGAATAAACCCCGATCCTATCTGCCTCTTTTGCCGCTTATTTTTATGTTTTATTTTAGTTATCCCTTCAAACCCGCCGTATCTCCTGGGGAAGCCTCGTCAGCCTCTCTGGTCCCTTTTCGGTGGTGAGGAAGGTATCCTCGATCCCGACGACGCCCAGGCCCGGATAGATCATCTTCGGCTCGACGGCTACCGCCATGTTCGGCAGAATGTCGTGGTCGACGGGCCCGAGAACCGGATACTCGTCGATCTCAAGGCCGACGCCGTGGCCCACAAAGCCGCACTTCGCGCCGACCGGGCCGCCCAGGTGATCCTGGTAACCGAGCTCCTCGCCTTTCTCCTCGGCGATCCCGAAGACCTCCCTGCCGGAATTTCCGAGGCGAAGGGCCTCGGCGACGGCCTTCTCGACCTCCAGGGCTGCGATGTGCGCGTCCTCCAGCTCTTTTGGAAGCCGGCCGATGGAGAAGATCCTGGTTTCGTCGGCGATGTACCCGTTGTAGACCCCGCCATAGTCGACGAGGACCGGCTCGTTTCGCTTGATCTTCCGTGCTGCCGGCCCCTGGGGCTGGAGGAGGGATGGGCCCACGCCTCCGGTGGGCGAGGCGACGAAGCTTGGATAGGCGGCGTTCGGCCCCGCCATCAGGTGGCCCATGGGTAGCTCGTGGTTGAACCTGCGGAAACGAAGCGAGCCCTGGTGTCCTAGCTCACGCATCTTGGCCTCGACCTTGGCCGCAAGCTCGATCTCGGTCATCCCCTCCACTAGATGCTCGGGAACCGAGCCGATCCCGGCGTCCAGAATCCGTGCTGCCGCCCTCAGAATGCGGATCTCGAACTTCGACTTCACGGATCGGATATGTTTGATCCTCTCGGAGACGTCAACGAACTGTGCGTCCCCCAGAGCCTTCTCAACCCTCGCATAGTTGTTGTAGGGCAGGACGTCAAGCTCCAGGCCGATCGTCGCCTCCGGTGGGATTCCTAGGTCCGCTTTGAGGTTCCTCAAGCCCTTGAGGGGCGAGACCTCCAGGGGCGACTCCTCTCTCGCCCTCTCAAGGCTCTTTCTGACCATGACGACGGGCTCGGCCTCTGGATCTGCCGGGACGTAGACCAGCCCCTCCTGGGCGGTACCTGAGAAGTACAGCATGTCCACAGACTGAAACAGGATCGCTCCGGTCAGGTCATCCATCCGGCTCTGAAGTTCCTTCGTCCTCGCATCGATCTCCGACTTCGGGTGAAAAGTCAAACAGCGCACCCCGC
>DUKF01000088.1 GCA_013329455.1 Methanotrichaceae archaeon
AACATGGACGAGTTCGCCATGGGGACCTCCACCGAGTCGAGCTATTTCGGCACGACGAGAAACCCCTGGGACCTGGACCGAGTTCCTGGCGGGTCGAGCGGCGGTAGCGCCGCGGCCGTGGCTGCTGGCGAGACGCCGTGCGCCCTGGGGTCTGACACCGGGGGTTCGATCAGGTGTCCTGCCTCCTTCTGCGGGATCGTCGGCCTCAAACCCACTTACGGCCTCGTCTCCAGATACGGTCTCGTCTCTTACGCAAACTCTCTGGAGCAGATAGGCCCTCTCACACTGAACGTCGAGGACGCTGCCCTGGTGATGGAGGTGATCGCGGGCTACGATCCACGCGACTCAACCTCCATCGAGTCTGAGGCCGCGTACCTTTCGGGCCTGGACGGCGGCGTCGATGGGCTCGTCTGTGGAGTTCCCAAAGAGTACTTCGGCGAGGGTGTGGACCCGGCGGTGGAGAAGTCGGTCTGGGACGCCATATCGAAGCTTGAGGATCTGGGGGCGTCGTGGAAAGAGGTGAGCCTTCCCCACACCAAGTACGCTCTTGCAGCCTACTACATAATCGCCATGAGTGAGGCATCTTCGAACCTGGCGAGGTTCGATGGTCTCCGTTACGGTTTGAGGTTGGGGGCTGACAAGGACTGGCACACCACCTTCTCTGAGATTAGGGCTGCAGGCTTCGGCCCCGAGGTCAAGAGAAGGATCCTCCTTGGGACCTACGCCCTCTCGGCCGGCTACTACGGCAGGTATTACCTGAAAGCACTCAAGGTGAGGACTTTGATCAAACAGGACTTCGAGAGTGCCCTGAAGGTTGGCGGTGCTGACGTCCTGGTCACGCCCACGATGCCATTCCCGGCCTTCAAGATCGGGGAGAGGATCGAAGACCCGCTCTCGCTCTACATGGCCGACGTCTTCACCGTTCCTATTAACCTTGCTGGGGTTCCTGCGATATCGGTCCCGTGCGGCTTTGCTGACGGACTTCCCATTGGACTACAGATAATCGGACGCCACTTCGATGAGAAGACCGTCTTTGCGGTCGCCAAGGCCTACGAGGATGCGACACCCCACCACGAGACGGTCCCAAAGGAGGTGGTCTGATATGGCCGAAAAGGACGTCATCATAGGCTTAGAGGTCCACGTCCAGCTGAACAAGCTGAACTCGAAGCTCTTCTGTGGCTGCTCGACCAAATATCACGACGCACCTCCGAACACCCACACCTGTCCCGTATGTCTGGGTCTTCCCGGAACCCTTCCGGTCTTGAACAGGAAGGCGGTAGAGTACGCCATCCGGGTGGCGCTCGCCCTCAACTGCGAGATCCAGGGAGAGACCCTCTTCTATCGAAAGAACTACTACTACCCGGACCTTCCAAAGGCCTTCCAGATAACTCAGTACGACTTTCCCATAGGCCTTGGAGGCAAGATCCTGATCAAGGGCGAGGACGGCGAGGAGAAGACGATCAGGATAACCAGGGTCCACATGGAGGAGGATCCAGGAAGGCTCGTCCACGCGGGGACGATCGACCGGGCCAAGTACTCGATGGTCGACTACAACCGGTGCGGTATGTCCCTTCTGGAGGTGGTGACTGAGCCCGATCTTCGGTCCCCCAAGGAGGCGAGGTCGCTCCTCGACAAGCTTAGAAACATCCTCGAGTACCTGGACGTCTTCGACGGGGACCTCGAGGGCGCGATGAGGGTCGACTCGAACATATCCCTCACCGGCGGCGAGAGGGCTGAGGTCAAGAACATATCGAGCCACAAGGGCGTCGAGAAGGCCCTAGCTTACGAGATCACGAGGCAGAGGAGCGCCCGGAGGAGGGGCGTCGCCCAGGTCCAGGAGACCCGTCACTACGACGAGCTGAGGGCGATCACCGTCTCCATCAGGATGAAAGAGGAGGCTCACGACTACCGCTACTTCCCAGAGCCCGACCTTGTCCCCATGAGGGTCTCAGACTGGGTGCCAAAGGTGGAGGCCGAGCTTCCGGAGCTTCCCGACGCGAAGAGGGAGAGGTTTGTGTCTGAGTACGGGATCGCCGACGATCACGCAAAGTCCCTCACCTCCGAGATCAGGGTCGCAAACTTCTACGAGGATGTGGCAAAACGAGTCTCTCCGAGGCTGGCCGCGGTCTGGGTCGCCGACGTCTTAAAGGGCGAGCTGAACTACCGCGACACGACGATCGACAACTTCAGCCCCGATCACATGGTCGAGATCCTGACTATGCTCGAGGAGAAGAAGGTCACTGAGAAAGGGGCCGTTGAGGTGATTCGCCAGATCCTCGACCATGGCGGAGATCCGGCCGGAGTCGTGGCGGCGAAGGGGCTCGTAAAGGCCGAGGACAATGCCGTAAAGGAGGCGGTCCTCGCCGCGGTGAAAGAGTGCTCCCAGGCGGTGGCCGACTACAAAAGCGGAAACGAGAAGTCAATCAACTTCATCGTTGGCCAGGTTATGAAGAAGACCCGAGGAAGAGCAGATCCCGGGGAGGCGAACCGGCTCGTAAAAGAGGCCCTGGACGAGAAGTGAGGGGCGAGGGCGATAAGCCCCTCACTCCGTCTTCCTTCATCAATTTCTTTAATCATCTTTTTTTTAAGCCTCGTCCTTCGGGCCGTAGTGGATCCCCCAGAGCCACCCGCCTTGGCCCCGAGCGAAGACCCAGATCTGTCCCAATCCGTCGGAGACGGCCG
>DUKF01000231.1 GCA_013329455.1 Methanotrichaceae archaeon
CATCGGGACGATGAACACCGCCGATCGGTCCATCGCCCTCCTCGACACAGCCCTCCGGCGTCGCTTCGGCTTCATAGAGGTCATGCCGGACGTATCGGTCCTGGGCGATTCGGTCGTCGGTGGGATTCATATTGGCCAATGGCTCTCCGGCCTCAACCGCAGCATCTGCGAAAACGTCGGGCGCGACGCCCGAAACAGGCAGGTTGGCCACTCATACCTGATGGAGGACGGAAAACCGATATCGAACTTATCGAGCTTCTCTCGGGTGGTCCAGGACGAGATTATCCCCCTCCTGGAGGAGTACTGCTACGAGGAGTACTCGACCCTGGAGAAGATCCTGGGCGGGGAGATCGTCGATGTCCAGAGACAGATGATCAAACATGAGATCTTTGAAAGTTCAATTGATGGCGAGTTCGCTCTATCCATGTCGAAGATCTCGATGGATGGGTCTTCACTTTGCCCTTCGCCGATATCGGGATCAGAAGCGTCGGAGGATGATGTGAGCGATTCGGATGAAGCCCCCGAAGAGGAGCGAATCGATGGCTGAAGATCTGATCTCAGTTTGCCTTTCAGAGTGGGAGAGCCGAGGTCCGGAGTCGGACAGAAGCTTGGAGGGCGTTTTTCTCAAAGATGATCCATCCGTTCGGAAGACGGCTCGAAACCTATCGAAAATGGGAATGCTTGAGATATCTGAGCTTCGGAAGGGCCTCTTGATCAGATCAAACTCCTGCGTCGGAAGGGTCGAGCTCGGCAACGTTCAGATCACCATCCGCCCGAAGATTGAGGATGCGCCCTTCCTCCAGCTCCTCAGGTACGCCTACGGGCTTCGAAACCTCCGGCTCTTCGACCAAACAGGATACTGCGCCGAGTCCCGGACCTTCCTGGACCTGATCATTGGCCAGCTTGCTGCAGAGGCGAATGAGCTGATCTCGCGGGGATTGCACCGAAGATACGTCCGCCTCGACGAGACGCTCTCAAGCCAACGGGGCAAGATCAACATAAAGAGGATTGCAAGAGATGGCGGAGTCGCCCAAGCCGCCCTCCCCTGCACCCACTACCCGAGGCTCGAAGACTGCCTCATTAACCAGGTCCTCCTGGAAGGCCTTCGCCTCGGTGCGAAACTCACCGACGATGTGCTTCTGATGTCCAACCTCCGCCGTCTCGTGGGGATGATGCAGGACGGGATCTCTCCGATCAGGCTGAACGAGGAGACGATGGATCGGCTGAGCCGCCAGATGACCAGGCAGATTGCAGCCTATCGGCCTTCTATATCGATCATCGAGATCCTCCTCGGGGCCCAGGGGTTGTCTCTGGAGGACGGCCAGCGGAAGCTATCGCTTCCCGGCTTCCTCTTCGACATGAACCGCTTCTTTCAGGCGCTTTTATCCAGGTTTCTTCGAGAAAACCTGGCAGGATACTCGATCCTAGACGAATATCGACTGCGCGGGATGATCTCGTACGTTCCAGGCAAAAATCCCCGAAATCGGCGCGCTCCAGATCCAAGACCCGACTACGTGATTCAGAAGGGATCGAAGGTCGTCTCTATCCTTGACGCCAAGTACCGAGATCTTTGGGATAATCCGCTTCCGAGTGGGATGCTCTACCAGCTCGCAATTTACGCCCTGAGTCGGGGGCCGAGCGGAAGCTCCGCGATCCTCTATCCTACGACCGTCCCCGAAGCCGAGGTGGCAAAGATCGAGGTGAACGACCCGGTCCATGGAAGCGGCCGGGCCCAGGTGGTTCTCCGACCCGTGAATTTATATTATTTAGAAAATTTAATTGCGGATGAACGGGCACTTCGAGAGCGAACGAGATATGCCCGATGGCTCGCCTTTGGCGAGGAGGATTCCGAATTGGGTGATTAAATCTCAAAACAGGCCGCCGGACAAGTTCCGACGGTGGAAAAAACCGGAGACTCCAAGGCGATGGGGCGCCTGTCACAAGGTCCGCGCCGCCTGGGCGCCCGCTGCGACCTCATCCCCTACCTACACCGTTTTTCCCTTTCCGAAAAGCTCGGGTACCGGAGACCACATATCCAGTGCGTTCGACATGTACCATCTCTGCTCCAGCGAATTTTAGCCAACTAGACTCGTGGTTTTTTAAGATCCATTATCAGCCTCGATGAAGGTGGCGTCCTGAATGGTTCCCTTTTTACATATTGACCTTAAGAGTTGAGTCGTATCTGGAGTTCTTCCCTGCCACAATTATCTTATTTTGTCCAGACTACACATTCATTGAATAGCCATACAGCCCTAGAATCGGGGATGAGATCAGTAAATTCAAAGAACATCAAAAATAGAGGTTATATGAAATTTGCTTTCATTCTCCAGGTGGCTCAAGCCATACTACTGCTGAAGCAACAGTATGATTGAGGATTGAAGTTAAACCAGAGTTTGGCCTTCCGACGCTCTTGGTTTTATTATCTTCGAGAAGAGCACGAAAAGGTTACCAATCGATCAAGCTCATGTTCTGCGAAAGCATATTTCCTCGCTTTTCTGCTTTCCTGTAAGCTTCTTGCAGTTCTCAGATATTAAAAGAGCCCATTCCTATCACATAACTAAGTTATATGTAATGTAATCTTTGATTAAAGGCGATTTTTAGGATTCCTCGCATCGACGTGAAATCTTCCAGACTACTCGATCTCGTAGAGAGGGCAATTACTGTCGGGCTCCCCCAGAAGAACCTCGAACTACGGAGGGGTCGGGATCGGGATAGGATACTTTGCCTGACCGTCCAGGGCAATCCTCAGGCATGCGGTGCAGACCGCCGCGTCCACACTGGGGTTGATCAGAACTTCGGGTTCCACCATATCAAGATAGACCTGGACAATTACCTTCCCGTGCCCTTTTCCAAGAGTCATCATCTTTCTCGCGAGGCCTGCCCTTTTTACCACCAAGCCACAACGTTTAAATAGCCGGCTGATATTGTGAGAGTCCGCCCGTCTGGCAAAGGGGCGCGAGATTCGCGCAACCAGCCGAGAAGGGTTAATGTCTTAGGTCTATCGGTGTGCTCAAAATTGAGTTCCCCGACAAGTCCGAAAGGCTTAAATATCGTCCCCCGATAGGGGGATAGGCTGTCCGGGGTGGTCCGGGCGGGTTCCGACGTCT
>DUKF01000028.1 GCA_013329455.1 Methanotrichaceae archaeon
CAGCGGGGTGCGCTGTTTGACTGTGGCGCAGGATTGAAAGAGCCGATGGAGGAGATCTCTGCCCTCTTCGAGGAGAAGGAGGGGATTCAGATCCAGTACACCTTCGGCGGAGCGACCCAGCTCCTCACTCAGATCGAGCTATACCAGACCGGTGACCTCTACATGCCCGGGGCGAGATCTTACATCGAATCGGCGATAGACAAGGGCTTCGTCGATGAGACAGCAAACGTCGTCTACCACGTCCCCTGCATAATCACACCAAAGGGAAACCCCGCAGATGTTGATTCCCTTGAGGATCTAGCTGAGCCCGGTGTTAGGGTCGTCCTCGGCGATCCCATGGGCCCAGCCATCGGAAAGAACTCGAAGAGCATGCTGGAGAGATCGGGCATCTGGGAAGAGGTCGAAAAGAACGTAATCACCTTTTCAGTAACTGTAACCGAGCTTTTGGTCTACATATCGATGGAGGAGGCCAATGCAGCCATCGTCTGGGAAGACCTCTACGACCCCGAGACGATGGAGAAGGTCGAGATACCCCAGGAGATAAACGAGATCAAAGTGATTCCCATCGGAACTCTGGCATTCTCCGAAAAGATGGAGAGCGCTGAGAAGTTCATGAACTTCGTCGCCTCAGAAGAAGGGAAGGCGGTCTTTGCTGATTACGGGTTCGTCACTTATCCAGATCCGATGTATGAGGAATGAGGATTCCAAGAGCGTACGAGATCCCAAAGGAAGAAGGTCGAGACCAGAAGCGCGGCTTTTGACGAATTGAAGGTGGAAGCGATGGTGAGAGTTTGGGTTATGGAGGAGATGAATGGGGCCGGAGTGGTGGAGATCTTTTCCGAGTACGCACACGGGCTGAAGGACTTCCAGTCCTTCTCCCACCTGATCCTTTCTTTAGGCCGAGTTCCTGCTGAATCCGGAGCCGAATTGCCCCGGAGGCGCGGGAATGTCGGGCGGCTGGGCCGAGGGGTGCAGGACCACCCGCCAGGCGGGAAAATCGGGCCACAGTGACGGATGAGCAAGAAAGGGGAAACCCGAACTTGCCACCGGTCTTGGGTTCTCGAAAGCCGCCATTCGCCTGAAGGATTCGCATCCCTTCTTTTGTGTCAGCTGGCCAACGAGTTAAGCGTTTTCGTTTACTATCATGCCGACATGTTTATGTTTGTGGTTGCAGAGATGCCGCTCGATGAATCGCAGAACTGTATCATTGATGATCGGATTGATCTTGGCGGCAAACCTCATAATTTCGGGGTGCGCTGCTGATGATTCGCTTCTCGTTTATTGTGGCGCAGGATTGAGAGAACCAATGGAGGATATCTCCGACCTCTTCGAGGAGAGGGAGGGAATCCAGATCCAGTACACCTTCGGCGGGTCGGCCCAGCTCCTCTCCCAGATCGAGCTATACCAGACCGGCGACCTCTACATGCCCGGGGCGAGATCTTACATCGAATCGGCGATAGACAAGGGCTTCGTTGATGAGACCGCAAACGTCGTCTACCATGCTCCCTGCATCGTCACCCCGAAGGGAAACCCCGCAGGGATTGCTTCCCTTGAGGACCTCGCAGAGCCCGGTGTTAGTGTTGTTCTCGGCGAGCCCGCAGGTCCCGCCATCGGAAAGAATGCGAAGAACATGCTGGAGAGATTGGGCATCTGGGAAGACGTGGAAAAGAATGTCGTCGCCTTCTCGGGGACTGTAAACGAACTTTTGGTCTACATCGTGATGGGGCAGGCCGATGCTGCGATTATCTGGGAAGACCTCTTCGACCCCGAGACGATGGAGAAGGTCGAGATACCCCAGGAGATGAACGGGATAAAAGTCATTTCCATCGGAACTCTGACGTTCTCCGAACGTATGGAGAGCGCTGAGAAGTTCATGAACTTCGTCGCCTCAGAAGAAGGGAAGGCGGTCTTTGCCGATTACGGGTTCGTCACTTATCCAGATCCGAAGTACGAGGGATAAAACTGAAGGGGAAGGGGGCAGAGGAAGCTGATCGTCCTTGAGCGGTTGTGGCTGAAGGTCACAACCATCGGAGCGAGCCTCATCCTTGCGGCCTTCATATTGATCGTCCTTCTCCTGGTGTTGAGCTACTCGCCTCCAGAGATATTCCTCGAATCTCTCCGTTCCGAGGAGATCCAGTTTGCCATCGCCCTGAGCCTTAAGACGGCAGTCGCCTCGACGATCCTCTGCCTCTTGATCGCAGTCCCGGCGGCCTACGCCCTTGCTCGCTATGAATTTCTGGGCAAGAGCGTGGCGAACACCCTTCTCGACATGCCTCTCGCCCTCCCACCGCTGGTGGCAGGAGTCGGCCTTCTCCTCTTCTTCGGCACAAGTCTTCCGGGAAGGGAGCTTGCCGAGGCGGGGCTCGTCTTCGTATTCACGCCACTCGGGATCGTAGTCGCACAGTTCTTCGTGAACATGCCCTTCATGCTGAGGGTGATGAGGTCGACCTTCGAGGGGATCAGCCCCAGGTACGAGTACGTCGCCAAGACTCTGGGGTGCACCGACGCCCAGGCCCTCTGGAGGGTGACCCTGCCCATGGCTTCAAACGGTCTTCTCACAGGATCTGTGATCACCTGGTCGAAGGGGATCGGCGAGTTCGGGGCAGTTCTGATGCTTGCGGGAGCTACGAGGATGAAGACCGAGACGCTACCCACGTCCCTATTCCTGAACATGTCCTGTGGAAAGCTCGACGAGGCCATCTCGGTGGCGACGATCCTGATACTGATATCGGCAGTCTCACTTTACGTCTTCGAACGGCGGGGCGGAGGCCTTCGCCTTTAGGGGGTGGCAAAAGATGCTGCGGATAGAGAAGGTCTCCAAAGATCTGGGCGATTTCGTCTTGAGGGACGTTTCCCTGGAGGTGGGAAACGGCGAGTATCTCGTCATAATCGGTCCCACCGGCTCGGGAAAGACGATCCTCATTGAGACCATAGCTGGGATTTACGCATCCGATGAGGGTAGGATCTTCCTTGATGGGCGGGAGATCACAAGGGAGGTGCCGAGGAACCGGAAGGTCTGCATGGTCTATCAGGACTACATGCTTTTTCCCCACCTCTCAGTCAAGGAGAACATCGCCTTCGGCCTGAAGTCGAGGAAGGCGTCTTCTGGCGAGATCGAAAAGAAGGTGGCCGAGGCCTCGGAGCTTTTGGGGATCTCGCACCTCCATCACAGGAGGCCGGAGACCCTGAGCGGAGGAGAGCAGCAGAGGGTTGCGATCGCAAGAGCGATCGTAATGGAACCGGTGGTGATGCTCCTCGATGAGCCTCTGAGCGCCCTCGACGGCCTGACGAGAGAGAAGCTTAGACGAGAGCTGAGGAGGATCCACGAGGTTTACGGGACGACGATAATACACGTCACCCACAACTTCGAGGAGGTGTTCTCCCTCGCCGACAGGGTGGCCGTGATGAATGAGGGCGAGATCGTCCAGGTGGGAACACCCGAGGAGATATTCAGAAGGCCCAACTGCGAGATGATCGCAAACTTCGTCGGCGTTGAGAACATCTTCAGGGGCGTCACATCAGAAAGGCCAGGTCTGATAGAGATCGAGGTGGACGGCCTCAAAATCGTCTCAGCGGCCACAGAAATCGGGGACGGAGACGGAAATGACGGCGGAGACGGGGACGGAGACGACGGCGGGGAAGACAAGAGGGGCAGCCGGGTGGGTCGAGAGGTCTTCGCATCGGTCCGGCCCGAGGATATACTGATATCAAATGTGCCGCTGGAATCCAGCGCCAGGAACTCCTTCCACGGCAGGGTTGAGGAGATCGCTGACTGCGGTATGATGGTGAAAGTCTGGGTCGACGTGGGGATTCCCTTCATGGTGATGCTGACCCGGCGTGGATACGAGGAGATGGAGTTTGCAGAGGGCGACCACGTTTATCTGACCTTCAAGGCAACGGCCGTGCACATCTTCTAAAAGTCAGAACCAGGTGGCTCACGAAGTCGCCCAGGCGGCGCGGGACCACCTCCGCCGGGCGGGGAATTCGGGCGGCGAAAATAGGCTGTGGCAGAGAAAGGCGGCGGAGCAGGGCTGGGGGGGAAGAACTCGCGACAGATGGGGGCGCTGTCGGGAGAGGGCGGGATGAAAACAGTGGCGGTCCGCCAGGGGACGCGACCTTTTGGGAACTCACATCCGTGTTCGTGGTGGGGGGGTCAAGGAGAGACTTGATAAACCTGGACATAAAGAACGGGACGAAGTAACGAAACTAAGAGGGAATAAATGAAGCTAATACCATTAATCTTAATAATTCTCTTAATGATATGTCCACTAACAGGTTTCGGAAATCGTGTTGAGTTAGCAAATTTCTCTGGAGATCCGTCTTATACTTTATTAATACAAACAAGCAACACCCAACTAAATCCAGGAGATCCTTTTAAAATTGAATTATTTATAACAGGTTTTGGAGATGTGGAACTCAGCAAACTTTATGTAAACATTCCTGAACAATTACCCAACAACGGAACAATCAATTTTACAAAAAGAAAATACGAGTATTTAAATCCTTCAAAAGTTCGTGCGTCATACGAACCGAATACCACATCTCCAGGATTTTACCATTTAATTTCAGAGGACATATATAGAATGGTTGATATTAACGAGATTGAGTGGCTTGAAGAAGCTTTTCAACGAACTGATTTAATTGGTGCATCTGGTTTAATACTAGGAGAGACAAAGACGATAAATAATCCAATTTATTCTGCACCATATACCATTGATTTTATAATTGCAGAAAACGCATCCGCAGGAGATTATAAAATACCCATTTTATATACCTATGGAAATTCAGATAGATGGTATCAGGATGAAAGGGTCGTAGACTTGCATGTGAATTATATTTATGATAGTGAACATTTTAAATGGTTAATATATTCCGTTACGTTTTTAGCTGGGTTGGCCGGACTTGAGTATATACTAAAATCTTTAAAACAATTATGGAATTGGCTAAAACGTTTGTGTGACTGTTGAACAATTGAAAGAATCTATGGACTATAAATATAGTGCCGACATCCATCTCGGCCCGAGCGTTCATTGCCTTAACTAAATTCCAGCTGCACTTGCCGCCCGACCCCCGATGGAGCAGAAAAAGAGCCTTGCCGCCCTCCGGCCCGTCCCCCACCTCGCCCCTCCGCCAGCTTCCTTGCTATACCATTGAGATGGGCCCCGAATCTCCTCATCATCTTCAGCTCGCCCACGGAGGGCATCCGCCCGCCGCGCCCCCCGGTGATGGAAGAGGCTCCGCGGGGCGACCCTCCGGTGATCTCCTCGAAGGTCATCTGCTCGGAAAAGGAGTAGGGGAGCCCCACGAGGACGCAGCCGTGGTGGAGGAGGGTGAAGATCGTTGCGATTATCGTCACCACTTGGCCACCGTGCCTGCCTGCTGGGTTGCTGAACTCGAAAAGACGGCAACAGGATTTCCTATCAGCTCTCCAGCCATCCACTCGCGGCTCGTCTGGCCCCAGAAGTTCCGGATTTGGGTGGGAATGTTCCCAATCTTCGCCGGAACCCCGAGGATCAGGCCGTCGATCTCATTGAGGTGCCGGAGGGGGGTCGGGGCGGAGGAAAGGAGCCATGATCATAGCCCTCAAGCGATCTGGATCTGCTGTGACCAGGGTCGCTGTAACATGATATTTGAAAGGATTTACGTAATAAATTATTTAAGCATTGGAATTCAAAGGTTACATCGATGGAAGAGCTGTACACTTTCGGCATAACGGTGCTGATGGGCTTCTTCGCAATAATGAACCCCATAGGCAACACGCCCATCTTCATAGGCCTGGTGGAGGGCTACTCCGACGCCGAGAAGGCCAAGATAGCCCGGAAGTCCGTGTTATCTGCCTTCATTATCGTGTCAATATTCGTAATTCTTGGCGGAATTATTTTTAAAATGTTTGGGATCACCATCCAGGCCTTCCAGATAGCAGGGGGCATTATGCTGTTTCTGGTCGGATATCAGCTCCTCCACGGCAACATGTCGAGGATGCACCACCCCCACCCTGACGAGGGGGCGGCCGGATCCGACGACGTGGCCATATCCCCCTTGGCGGTGCCGATTCTCGCCGGGCCGGGGACGATCTCCGAGGCCCTTTCCTTCACGGCCACCAACTCCTCCCTATCCCACGTCGCCATGGTGGAAGGGGTCTTCGCCTTCATCTGCCTGCTGACCTTCCTGGCTTTCACCTACTCCGAGAATATCACGACACTGCTAAAGCCGGGAATGATCAAGGTGATTTCGAGGCTGATGGGCCTGATACTGNNGATGATGATCCTGGGGATAAAGGGCGCGTTTTATTGATGGTTGCGCTTTCGGGCGTTGGGGCGGGGAAAAGGGCAACGTCGGCAGGTGTCCGAGGACGCGCGCGGGGGATTGGCATCGTAGGAGGTGGAGGTGGTCGCCTCCTGGACTGGTAGAAATGGAGGAGGGAAAGAAGGCGCCCGGACACCTCCAACTCGTAGCACCTTCCTTATACGTCCGATCGAAGAAAAAATTAGGGCTCTTCGCCATCTTCGCTACTTACATTAAATTGAACGCCCCGCAGCCTTCTGCGGGGTGCGCGCCGTCACCGGTTTGACTTAGCCGGTGTTTTGGCATCCTTTCAAGGTCTCATCAAGCCAATCGAAGATCCGCTGATTGGAGAGTAGCCTGGCTCCCATCTGGACGTGCTCCCCAGCACCCTCTTCGGTGGTGAATAGCATGTACTCCTTGGGGCTTTCCAGAGCATCATAGAGCTGTATGGCCTTTCCTTTCATCATCCAATCGTTCTGTGAATCCACTACCAGCATGGGGCAGCTAATCTGCTTGACGCAGTCTTTAAGAGTATACTCCTGACTCTTGATCAAAAACTCGTGGGGAGTGTCAACACCAAATGAATACATACCATGTTCTACGCTCCACCTCAAGTTGGTATCGTTTTTCATGGCTTCCCGGGTTCCCATGTCAAACTCTTTCGGATAGTTGATGAGGGCGTCCATCTCCTCCGGGCTGAAGT
>DUKF01000051.1 GCA_013329455.1 Methanotrichaceae archaeon
GAGGCGAACTTCAACTCCAACGTGATCGGCGTTGCCCACATTGGCTGGCTCTCAAGGGACCCGAAGGCCAACGAAAAGGGACGTCACGACGAGTACGGTAGGAGCGTCGAAGATCTGACGGGAGTCTTCTCCATCGAGAAGTTCATCCAGCTCTGGGGCAACGATACTTGCGGGTCCGTGAGCGTCGATTGGCTCCCGTGCATCTGATATGCGACAAAAGACCACGATTCGAAGTTGCTTTTAAGGTCGTATTTGAAGGACAAAAAAGTGGAGTGGGTTTATGTGAAAGGAGAAAACGGATCGTTTGCGGCCCCTGGCGGGCTGCTGAAGTCAAGAGCGGGCGCGAGGTCCGTTCTTGTTCTGATCGCTTTGGCGTCGCTTTGCATCCCTGCCCTGGCAGAGGAAGACGTAGGAGTGGAGAACACCACCGACTACTGGCTAAATATTGCCTATGGTCTGAGCGCCAATGGATCTTATGAGGAGGCCATCCAGGCTTACGATAAGGTCCTAGAGATAGACCCAAGCAATTACACTGCGCTGATCAACAAAGGTCATGCCCTACAGTACCGGGCCTTGGATTCATACAACAGAGCCCTGGAGATCACTAACGAGATCCTGGAGGAGAACCCCGATGATGCTTTGGCCTGGCAGGGGAAGGGGGCGGCTTTGAGCGGCCTTAACAGACAGGGGGAAGACGATCAAGCCTACGTCAAGGCTGTTGAGGTGCTCAATCAGACCCTTGAGAATAATCCATCAGACGGCGAAGCATGGTTTTTGAAGGGCGAGAACTACGCCAACATGCACGATGCTGAGGCAGCCCTGGCAGCTTATGAAAAGGTCATCGAGCTAAATTACACGCCGAGGATAAAAGTTGCCTGGCTCACGAAGGCGATTCTTCTGGCCGAGCTGCAAAGATGCGACGAGGCCCTTCAAGCATCTAATATGGCCATTGAGCTGAGCCCGAATAGCGCATCAGCCTGGTCAACCAAGGGCTACGTTCTCAACGAGCTAGGGCGCCATGCTGAGGCAGATGAGGCCTTCGCCAGGGCCGAAAAGCTGGAATGCGGGAGCTAAGCCCTGCCCAATTTTTTGTGATCATATCTAGATGAAAAAAGTGGAGTGGGATGATATGAAAGGAAAAAGCGGATCTTTTGTGGCCCTCGGTGGACTATCGAAGTTGGGCGTGGGGCTCAGGCTCACCATAGTCTTCGCGGCTCTAGCGATTCTGTGCGTCTCTGCCGTGGCGCAGGAGAATACCACCTGCCGAAAACCGAGAGCTCGCTCAAAAGAGGGTCGCCTGTTTCGTCTCCTCTTGCGATGAGGCGCCGTCCTCCCCCGGGCAGAAAAGAAACTCGCTTTTCGGATCGTGTTTCTTGTATCGACTCAAAGCAAGATCTCGGTTACGAACCGCGTAGCAGTAGACACAACCATGAGGGCATGTGTCGTACTCCCCGATGTCCACCGACTTGTAACATTTGCAGTCCGGACGTTTTCCCTTAATCTTTGCTCTAATGGGACGTCCGCCGATTTCAGATAGACGCCTAGCGTCTACGCATCTGGCCGCTTCGGCACCCGGAACAATGTACCTTCGCTGGGAGCAGATCGTCAACTGCATGCCGTGTGCCTTCGCCATTTTTGCCAGATCAGCAGCCAAATCCAACTTTGCCTCGTCGGGTGGGTCCTCCCAAGTGAATCTGAACTTGTGGGCAGCTAGGTCAAGGTTCTTCAACGTTTTCCTGTAAATTTGGGCGAAGGAGATCACCACCTCATCGGTGGTCCCTTCAAGGGCCCCGGCCAGATTCTCGAAGTTCTTGAGGTGAAAGTCGACCGGTGTCAGGGACGAGAAGAGGATCGGGTCGTAGCGCCAGACCGCGGCCTTCGGCCCGTACCTCTCGGCGAGAGTTTTCATGTGCTGGATCGAGCGCTTAGAAACGACGACTGAAGACTCCAGAGCCCGAGGGTAGGCGGTGATCGTGTACTGGACGGTGAAGGGACGGCCGAACTCGCTCACAGTCTCCAGCCGTTTTTCGAAGGGGCCGAGGTTCTTGGTCCAGAAGACGAAGCCGTCCATGTCCTCCCGCCGCAGGCTGATTCGGCTGACTTGGCGCCGGTTGTAGGGGTTAGCCACCTTGCAGTATCCGGCTTCGAGCCTTTTCTCGAACCACTCGCCATAGAAGGCCGGGATGTCCGTCTTGTAGCTGGCGGAGATGATCATTTTTCGTTACCGTTCGCGGCAGTCGTTCTTATCTCATCTCGCCCCTCCTCATCTCATCTTGCAGCTCTTGTTGTAGTGGGGGCACTTCTCGTTGGTGCAGACGTTCTCCCTTGTCTGAGCCGTGAGTTCCACCAGGAGGCCGTCGAGCCTCTCCTGGAGGTCGGGGGAGAGATCGCGAAACTCGGGCCCGGCGACGATCTCGCCGACTCTGTCCCTCAGAGCGACAGTCCGCATCCAGTCGCCGTGAAGAGATCCGGCTTCCCGCTCAAGGTCGGAGACGAATTTATGCCAGGTCAGGGGATCACGCTCCAATTTATGCAGACCAACGATTCCAGAGCATTAATATTAACAAAAGAGTTAATCCAAATAAAGCTAATGTGCGGAAGCTAGATCCTCCGCACAATGAGAGAGCTCAAATCAGTGTTCTTCGGCTATCTCACGCAACTGTAGACAATGTCTCTATTATGGATTTGGTGGTATCGTTTAAAGATGAAGCTAGGAAAATATAATTCCATTCATCGAGATACCAAGAAGCAAAGTCGTATCTTCCACTGGGTGTCGAGGGTTTTTTCTCACTAAAGGTATGCACTTTAACTTCTCTGCCGTAGCTATCGTTAACCGAGAAATTTCCGACTTCCTTGTCACCTGTCAGTTCAAAAAAACCAATCATGAAATTTTCCATAAACTTTGATACGACCCGTGGATCTGGTTTTTCTGGAGTGATGAGGGTTGCAACCATAATCGTAGCATTTCCGGCTGAAGGTTCCTCTAAATTTTCGACCACGATAAACTGGATATTGTCCTCAGAAATCGACATATTAGAGGCCTCAAAGGCTGGATCTATGTCGACGGTCAAGTTAACTTCCTTGACGATCAGAATGTTGGTTTCAAGGGCTGTACTGGAGGGTAGCGTTAAAGCCAATCCCAACAAGACCGCGAGCGTTACCATAATTGTCTTGATATTTTTCAATCAAACCACCAAATATAAAGGCGAACTCCTTGTATAAAAGATAAACGTTTTATTCCTTAAATCGGGTATTTTGTCTTTCAAATCTAAGCCGATATCTCATGGATTTTTGAAATTAGCCCGTGAAGGTCTTTCTCCAAAAAACGAATTTCAGAGCACGACTCACACCCTCGCATCCACCCTCAGCTACAGAATCTCCAGAGCACTGCAATAGACGTCTCTCGCGATAGAACCTGCACGGTGCTAAAGGTCCATCGTCGCAAAGAGCGCCAGGAGGTGGAGAAGCTCCTGAGAGGCGGCGCTCACACCGCGGTCTTGAAGGTGAGGGCCGAGGTCTGTCTTCGCTGCGGTGAGTGGCTCCGCTCCCAGGAGACGGTCCGGCGGTTCAAAGAGATCAGGTCGAAGCTGAAGCACCAGGAGGCGGCGGAGTTCAAGCCGATGGGGCTGTCGTTCGAGGTGGTGTAACCAGAGATGAGAGCACGTTTATACAATCTCCGAAGTAATGAATAATCCTCAACTGATAAATTTTCAAATATGATCTAAAACTGAATAAGTCAACAATTCTTACGATTCCTAAAGTTTCGGCATCTTGATTTAGCTTCTGCATCTATGTTTTCATTAAGCATCAAATCTCTTGCATTTTTGCATAAATCTGCTTTTAAACTAGGATCTTTAGCAAGCCAATCACTAACGCTAGTAAAATGATTTCCATTTTTGTGTACAAATCCGCATTTAAGGGATAAATAACAGAATTTCATTGCATTCTTACTAACCTGATCCTTTACATTAAGTATATCTATATTATCGAACGCATGAGCCATCTCAGTAATTTCATAATTTTCATCAATATCAAAAGCGATCTTCTGAAGTACAGATACAATCTCATCTTTGGTCGTAATGCTAGGTTGGCCAACCTTTAGTCCATTCTCACAAAACATCTTTAGTGTATTCAAAAAAGTTATTCTCTCATCCTGTAAAAAATCTGATGTTGGTGGTTCTAACCATCCTAATATATCATCAATAGCATTATCTGAGGGGAGAGAATTTTTCGATAATTTATATATTTCATCGATTGCTTGATGTTTCCTATCTCCTTCAAGCATGTCCTTCAGACGATTATATTCGATTTTGTCGAGTTTACGTGGCCAACCGAGCTTTGGGAAACGATTCAGCACAGCATTGTATAACCTCAGTTTGTAGAGAAACCTAGGTAATTGATTTTGTATCACTATAGAAATTCTGAAGCGAAAACGTCTAAGACAGATAAATATTAAATTAAAAATATATATTATTTTAGCTGAGCCTCTCCGAAAAACCCACAATATACTTACTGTCAAGAGAGATGCGATAGTAATAGCTATAATTTGTTCTACAATATCATCAAACATTGTCATTGACCCTTAAAATTAATATTATCTATTCTTCTCACACCCTCGCATCCACCCTCAGCCCCAGAACCTCCCGAGCCCCGCCGAAGACGTCTCGGGCGATCAGGGCGCCGCCGAGGGCCGCATCGCAGCTTTTGAGGGGCAGAACCTCGCGCCCCAGAAGCTCCGAGACCTTGCCTGCGATCCGAGAGGCGGGGTCGCCCGCGAGATACAGCGCCGGGCGATCGGAGCCAAGGTCTCTCAGAAGGACGCCCATCGCCGCAAGCTCCATGGCGGCAAAAAGAGCCAGGATCTCGAATGCCTCCTCTTTCTCTTCGGGGGTGCAGTCCTTGAGGCCGGCAAGGCCGCGCTTTCGCAAGATCCCGCCCCTGGTGAAGGCCTCGTTGGCGGTCATCTTCCCGGCGTCGACTGACCGGATCGCAGCGACGTCCAGAGGCCCGTGGAGGAGGCCGGGCGCGAAGATGGGGGCATCGATCGCACCCGCGATCTTGCCATTGACGATGCCGAGGGTGACGACGTTGGAGCTGGCATCGGATATTATGAAGTCCGCGGGGCCATCTTTGAAGACCTTGTAGGCGAGCCCCACCTTCTCGGGGCTTGAGCCGTGGGAGAAAACCTTTATCCTGGGGTCGATCTCGGATCTATCGTGAATTCCGGGCAGAAGAATCGCAGGCCATTTCGATCCCAGGATCGCATCGAAGACGTTGGTTCCGCCGCCGACATGAATCCCTGCCCCCTTTTGGCTGATCACGCCCCTGTTCGCGGCATCCTCGATCCTGACGATCTCCGAGAGGCCGTCCCCCATCGAGTAGCTGAGGGCTAGAAGCTCGACCTTTTCGGCGCTTCCAGCGCCAACGCCGTTTGAGCCGAGGTCGAAGGCCACCCTTATCCGATCCGTGATCTCCTCGGGAGAAAGGCCTCCAGCCACCTCCCTCGGGATGACGCAACACTTCCCCTCGGAGTTTGCAAACCTTATCGCCCTCGTCCCGTGATCCACGCCCAAAAACATCTCAGACCAGCTCCATCTCCATGATCTCCACGATCTCTTTCGCCAACCTCAGGCTGTCCTCTTCGTCCTTCATGACGGTATCGAGCTTGACCGAGGGCCCCTCGTAGTCGCTCTCGGGGCTCACCACCATCAGGTCCGCACATCCCAGGAGATCTGCGACACCCTGGTCGGTCACAGGAAAGCCCCAGGCCTGCATGAACTTGGCGGCAGGGCCGCTCAACGGCTTTCCGCCAACTAGAGGGCTTATGGCGACTACTTGGCTTTTCCTTTTCCTCAAGGCGTCCCTCACTCCTCTCAACGCAAGGATCGGCCCGATGCTGGAGACCGGGTTGCTCGGCCCGATGAGGACCGGCTCGCTCTCCTCCGCCTCCT
>DUKF01000023.1 GCA_013329455.1 Methanotrichaceae archaeon
CGTCGCCCTCAATGCAGCAGGAACCAGGGGACCGACGGGTGCGAAGATTATGGCAGCGTCGAGGACCTCGGGCGGATCCAAGTTCGAGTCGCCAGCCCAGGAGGCGCCAAGCCTCCGGGCGAACTTCTGGGCCTCGATGTCGCCGGGGCGGGTGAAGGCGTAGATTTCCCTTCCCTGATGGCGAGCCACCTGGACGATTATGTGGGCTGCGGCCCCAAAGCCGAAGATCCCGATCCGTTTTACATCGGGATCGAGCGTAGCCATCCTGTAGGACCGATAGCCGATCAGGCCAGCGCAGAGGAGGGGCGCGGCCTCGGTGTCACCATAAGATTCGGGCAGGCGAAAGGTGAACCTCTGATCGGCGACGGCGTACTCGGCGTATCCGCCGTCGATGGTGTAGCCGGTGAATAGGGCACTCTCGCATAGGTTCTCTTTTCCCTTTTTGCAGTAGGTGCATGTCCCGTCGGTGTATCCGAGCCAGGGGACCCCTACCCTATCCCCGATCCGAAACCGGTTTGCGACTTCGCCCTCGTCTTTGGCCTCGTCTTCGCCTTCGGCCTCTCTCCCAGCCACGGCGACGACGGTCCCCACGATCTCGTGGCCGGAATCAGAGGCAGCTTCGGGTCCGAAAGCTCCCCGTCGATTATGTGTAGATCAGTTCTGCATACGCCGCAATCTCGAACCTTGATCAAAATCTGCCCAGGGCCGGGCCTTGGAACTGGGATCTCCTTCTCCCGCAGGGGCTTTCCGGGCTCTTCAAGGACCATGGAGCGCATTGTTTTCGGGATCTGCATTTTGCTCACCTCGCAATAGCAAACTCTCTCATGCACCTGAAAAGCAAAACCTTTTTGGACGTCGCCCTCAATTGAGGCTATTAAAGATGATATACCTCTACTGCTCGGACAGATTTTCGGGCTACGACTTCGGCCCCCATCATCCTTTGAGGCCGATCCGTCTGACTCTCACCTACGGGCTGATGGAGGATTACGGCCTCCTCGACGGTGACGACGTTCGGGTAGTCGAGCCGCCTCTAGCGAGCGAAGAGGATCTTCTCTCGGTCCACACCCCCGAGTACCTGGAAGCGGTCAGGTCCGAGAGGCCAAACCCCCTCTTCGGCCTTGGCATCGGCGACAACCCCGTCTTCAGCGGCATTTATGACGCCTCCCGCCTCGTCGCCGGTGGGAGCATCGATGCTGCGAAAAGGATTGTCGAGGAGAACTGCTCTGCCTTCAACTTCGCGGGCGGCCTCCACCACGCCATGCCGGCCCGGGCCTCGGGCTTTTGCGTCTTCAACGATCCGGCCCTTGCGATCCGAGTCTTGAGGAGGCGGTTCGATAGAATTCTGTACGTTGACATCGACGCCCACCACGGGGACGGGGTCCAGGAGATCTTCTACCAGGACCCAAACGTCCTCACGATATCGATCCACGAGTCGGGTAACTACCTCTTTCCGGGGACGGGCTTCATCGACGAGCTGGGGGAGGGTCCTGGCCTCGGATACTCGGTGAACGTCCCCATGCCCCCGAACTCGGGCGATATGGCTTACGAGCTGGCCTTTGAGGAGATCGTGCCTCCGCTATTTGAAATGTTCAGGCCCGAGGCTGTGGTCGCCCAGCTGGGGGCCGACGCCCACTATGCCGATCCCCTGACAGACCTGAAGATGACTCTTTCAGGCTACGAGCGCCTCGTCTCACGAATCAAGGAGCTGGCCGACCTCCACGCCGAGGGGAGGATTCTCGCCCTCGGTGGCGGCGGCTACAACCTCAAAGTCGTGCCCCTCGCCTGGGCGGTGGCCCTCCAGATCATGAAAGGGCAGCCGGTTCTGGAGTATCTGCCGCCCTTCTGGGCCGAGCTCTTCAGAAACGAGATCGGCGGCGCGCCCCTTTGCCTGCCCGATGCGGGACTGGAGATGGATGACGAGACCCGAAAAAAGATCGCCGAAGATCTGGATCGAACTCTCGGCGGGCTGAAAGCCCTCCTCTCCGAGATCCACGATACATGAGCCCAGAGGACCCGGGCCGATTTGATCAGGCTCATCATCTCGCCTCACCATGTTTAAACGTCGCCGCCAATTAAAGTTGTTCAGTTTTTTTATCCGGGCTATTCGCCAGTCGAGAGCATTCTTATCTTTTCCCAGCCGGTCCCCTGGCCCAGGGGCTGGTCAAAAACCCAGTCGAGAAACTCGAAAACGATCGGGGCCATGACGACGTAAAACTCTCTGGTGAACTGGAGGGCGTCCTCGACGCTCCGGAAGTGGCGGACCTCGATCGTCTGGCCTGAGGCGGTTTTTTGGCTGCGGACGACCTGGTCTGCGACGAAAGCCGAGGCTCCGCAGGATGCTCTTGCGGGCTGGAGGGCGTCGATATTGACGGGCACGCCTCCGTGATGCCGGTAGAGATCGAATATGAGGCTTTGGCGGCCGGGGTTTTCCTCTTCTGAGACCTCGAGGATCACCTCATCGTCCAGGCTCTCAGGCTGGGGCACGATCTCCGCCTCCACGATCACCGAGTACTCTTCCTCCTCGAAGCCCTCGGTACCTTTCAGGTCCACGGCCTCAAAGACCATCCCAAGCCCGACGGCCGATCCGTCCTCAAGCTCACATTTCCAGCCATCATTCTCGGCGTAGAGCGTCTTTTCGTCCAGTTGAAAAACCGCGACCATCTCTGTCATCCTCCTTGCAGGGCTACGTCAACCAGATATCTTGTACATCGCGTAAAATCTTTGCCTTAGCGCCCTCTCCGAACCGTCCCGTTGACGACTGCGGAGACGGCCTTGTTGTCATCTCTCCAAAAGTCGCTGGCGTCGCGATCACCGTCGGGTTGCATCCGCGAACCTCCAGACGATCCTTGCTGGGTCATGTTCAACGACCTCGTAAGTGGAGTTCGCCCTCTCGCAAAGGACGAGAAAGTCGACCGGCGCCCCAAGCTCTGCGGAAATTGCGGAGCTGAAAGGAGGGGTCTCTTGAGGGTTCGCGGAGATGGAGTTCGCGAGAGGGGTGAACTGGAAAAAGATCGATATAAGCACCGAAACAGAAATCAGGATCTGAACGATCGTTGGCATTTGGGTGGTCATGGGACCTCCACGTCCTCAGATCTTTGGACCACAATCTCCCGGCGGCCCTCGTACTCGGAGATTTCGCCCCTCACCCGGATTCTGTCGCCCTTGGCCACCCTCTTCGCCACCTCTTCTGCGCCGCTCTCGCGGCTCACGAATATCGGCATTGTGGAGGAATACAGCCTCAGGGTCAGATGCCCGCCGCTGGTGAGCTGGATTGAGCTTACGGTCCCCTCGGCAACTATAGAGGCCGGGTCGGAATCTGCATCGAAATCCCCCAGTGCCCAGGAAGCAACGGCCAGGGATCCGAGGGCCATGAATAGCAGCACCACGACGACCGTCTCCTCCTTTTGCATCCAGCCCCTCTACCGTCGGTCCTCAGTTCCCAGCGGGTCGAAAAGAGACAATCAAAAAAGAAAAATGCGCGATCGAGCTTTACTTCTCCTCTTCTTCCTTCTCGCCAAAGTGCTGCTGGTAAGCCTTTTCGCATGAGTCCAGACAGTCCTGACAAAGCCCTTTGTAGGCACCCTCGGGGTTTGCAAGGGTATGCACCTGAACTCTCACCGGTACCAGAGTTGGCTTAGCAAGTCCGCAAAGTTCACAATCTGCCATGCTATTTCATCTCCCGGAGAGTGCCATAAACCTTTCTCCCTGTTGAACTTTTCCATCA
>DUKF01000215.1 GCA_013329455.1 Methanotrichaceae archaeon
TCACCGAACTCAACGGCCGTCGTGGCCACTGGCACGTCCTTCACCGGCAGAGGATAGTCCTCGCCGAGGCCGTACTGCTCGGCCGGAACCTTTGCTGTCATCAAAGCCGCGATCGTCCCAAGGCTCGAGGCGTCCATGAGATTTCCACAGTCGTCGAGGATGTGAACGTCTATGAATACTATCCAGACATTCTCCCCAGGCGTGATGCAAAGTGATTCAAGGTCGAGGGCGCCCGACTCTCTGACACCTCTGTCCACGACCCTGGCGAGCTCGATCCCCATCGCGTTGGGTGGTCCCGGCTCAAAGTTGGGCGAGGCGAGAGGCACAAGCTCAGCGTTGGTGATTATGACACCCTTGTTGGGAGTATCCGAAAAGGGCGCACCCGGCTGGATCTTTACACCCACCATCACCTGGGTCTTTCCAAGCTTTACAAGGGCGCTCCCGTCTGCCTTTCTTATCGTTCCAGTCTCGAGAACGATCTCTCGGTACTCGTCGAAGCCTCTCCCGTCAGCCCTCTCACCCTTGAGGACCAGGTGGTAGAGGTAGTCCTTCCGGATCTCCGACATGACCTCGTCACTCATATTTCTCCCTCCGCCACGGCCTCGTCGCAACTCTCCGAATCTTCCATGTGGCTGTACCGATCGACCAAAGCCTTCCTCTGGATCTCGTATATCTGCTCGCACCCGGTCTTCGCCATCTCCAGGGCTTTTCTGAACTCCTCTGTGGTCAGCCGCCCGTCCATCTGGAGGAGGGTGATATCCCCGTTCGGGGTCATGGCTATCGGAACGTCCGCCTCTCCGAAGTTGTCCTCGAACTTCATGGGATCGAGGACGACCTCGCCATCGACCTTGCCTGCAGCGCAGGAGGATATCAGGCATTTCATCGGGATTCCTGCGTCTGCTAGAGCCACCGAGGCGGCGTTAATCCCAACTGTCCTGGTGCCAGCGTCCGCCTGAAGCACCTCGACGAAGATGTCCACCACCGACTTTGGGAAGTAAGATGTCAGTATGACTGGCTCAAGAGCCTCTTTGCTGACCTTGGAAACCTCGTTGCTCCGTCGGTCGGGACCTGGGCGCTTCCTCTCCTCCACCGAGAAGGAAGCCATGTTGTACCGGTACCGAACTATCGCCCGGGTGGCCTCCTGAAGATGGCGTGGGTGTACCTCCCTGGGCCCGTAGACGGCCGCAATCACCTTGTTGTCGCCCATCTCCATGTAGCACGAACCGTCGGCTCTCTCGAGCACGCCCACCTCTATCTTGATGGGCCTAAGCTCATCGGGCTGCCTCCCGTCGAGCCTAACTCCATTTTTGAAAAATGATAACTTCTCATCCATGCCGATCAACTTCTGGCCTCTTTCTCCGCCCTCAAGAACTCCAGTATCCTGTCGGTGAGCCCCGTTGTGTGAGCCTCTTTCTCTATGATTAGTATCGTCTTCAGGGCCAGATCCATGTCGTCATCGTTTCCGTCGACCCAGATCCTGCCGTTCTGCCCCACGAAGATGTTGCAGTTCAGCTCCTTTTTCAGCATGTTTATCATGGAGCCACCTTTACCGATCAGCCTTGGAACCCTGGTCGGGCTTATCTCCGCCACCCGTCCTCTCGTCAGGGTGCCGAGTCTCCTATCGTTAATGGTGAGCTCGACCTTCATGGTGGAGTCGACGTCCTTGACACGAATCATCACGGAGCTGCCTATCCGCAGATACTTTGACATCTCGTTCATCTCTATCTTTCTCGGCAGCTCAGATATGTGAAGGAGACCATCGTAAGGCGAGTTTATGTTGACGATCCAGTTTGAAAAGATGATGTCTTGCACGGTGCCTATCACCGTGTCTCCCGGAGAGGGCACATACTTTCCGGCGAGCGGTATCACTCGCACTTTATCCTTGTAGCTGCTGGCCATTCCGTAGAGGAGCGAGCTGACTTTCCCGTCCTTTACGTATGTGCCTTCTCCCGCATTTTTAGGGTCATCCGAGAGTAGGTCACCTGGCACAACCACTTTACGTTCCATACGATCCATTCCAAAATCCTCGATCAAATCGTCATCGTTTCAGAAGTTTCGTCTCGGCGTCGCCTTTGGAGAGCCGGTTGACCAGGCTGTAAAACTCGTCCTGAAGCCCAGCCGGAAGCCGAACCACGCCGACCCACGACCCGTCGTTCTGCCACTGCTCTTTTTGTAGCTTTGCGAAAGTGGCGATCTCGCCGTAAGCCTTGGGGGCGTACGCAGGCGGTATCTTCACGGCCACGTCCACCTCGTCGAACCTTATCGGTATTATCGGCCTTATGGCCTTCATGGTGACTTTGACCATCTCTTCGACGGATTTTGTGGGATCGATGTTGACACGGGCCTCTTCCATGGCGCGCTCGATCCTGATTGGTGGGTGGGGGGTCCCAGTCTGGGGATTGATGGCGTTTCTTGCGATTAGGCTGACGACCTGCCTTCTTTTGTTCTCTATAATCCTCTTTCTCTGCTCTGCCGTGAGCTGGATCTCGCCCTTCTTGATTATCTTGGCAGCTATCGCCACAACGTCGGTGGTCTCGAAGGCCTTGGTCAGATCTCCCTCGGAGCTTCTATCGCCGCGGCTGGCGTTCTCGAAGACGTCCTCCGCGGCAAGGATCTTCTCGACGTCCACCTCGTCGCCCTGACGAAAGGACAGAGCGCCTTCAGGGTCCACCAGAACTTCAAAGATCACGCCATGGGTCTTGAGCCTGGCCGTCACCGCCTCCTCCAGGGTGACCATCCTCAAGCCTCTCCTTCACCTTCACCCTCACCTTCACCGCCGATCTGAGCCTTCATCTCCTCCACCCGAGCCGCTACGTCCTCCTCTTCGAGCTTCTTGAATAGCTTCTCGTCGAGCTTGATGACCCCGATCTCGGTAGTGGATGCCTCAAACTTCCCCTCGGCGGCCTTGTAGAGAGCCTCAAGGCCCAGGAGTATCGCCTGGTCGCAGTCCATCTCTTCGTTGTACTTCTCCTCGAAGATCTCCATCACTGCAGCCCGACCAGCCCCGATCCCTGTGGCCTTGTACTCGAGAAGGGCACCGCTTGGATCTGTCTCAAAGAGCCTGACCCTGGTGTCGTCGGCACCAACGATGAGCAGCGAAGTTCCAAAAGGCCTGACACCTCCGTACTGGGTGTAGGTCTGCTTGAAGTCGCAGATCCTCTTGGCCAGGACCTCGACCCCGATGCTCTCGTCGTAGACGAGCCGGTTTATCTGAGATTCCACCCTGGCCCTGTCGATCAGGACTCTCGCATCGGCGACGAGGCCCGAAGTGGCAGCACCTATGTGCTGGTCGATCTGGAATATCTTCTCTATAGACTCGGGTTCCATCAGCCTGCTGGATATCCTCTTGTCCACCAGGACCGCCACACCGTCGACCGCCTTTATGCCCACGGCGGTGGTGCCTCTCCTCACGGCCTCGCGGGCGTATTCCACCTGAAACAGCCGCCCGTCGGGGCTGAATACCGTTATAGCCCTATCATAACCCATCTGAGGTGCCATCTGCATCAATATCCTCTCCGCACAAATCAAAAGAGGTCAGTCCCACGTATCGTGTGCCTGATCCTTCAGTTATCTTCCGGTCGTCTGGACAGAGGTCGATCTCCCGACCATGAACGCGTGCCACGGATCCAGAAACTGGACCCAAATCGACTCTTCTCTTATTTTCGTTGGGCTGTAAGATCGATTGCGGTATATACTTTTCTGTCGCAGCTTTGATGGTGCCTGAAATCCCTCTGACCCTTATCGCTGCTCTTGTGCCCCCCACAGAGTTCACGGTGGCAAGAAGCGCCCTGCACTCTTCTGTCCTCGTGTGGATGCAGCGAAGAATGCCGAACCTCCCGTCAAATGTGATCATCCGGAGCCGGTTCTCGGCAGCACCGAGATCGCCGAAAAGTGAGGTCTGAGCGGCCCGGATCTCTCCGATCAGATCGCCCCTCCTGACCCGGTCCTCGGCCTCCAGCTCAAAGGCGATGTACCTTCTCCGATCCCGAAGCACCGGAAGCCAGCTTCTCAAAGCAGCTCCACCCCCACAGACGCCCATTTCCTCCGATTGAGGTCGATGATCGATTTCGGGAGGGCGAGAGCCTCAATAGCCTGCTCCCTTTCAAGGCCAAAAAGACATGCCAGGGCCACTAGATCTCGAGGGGACCGCAAGTCCAGGTGAGATTTGGCACCGGTCGATATCATCAGATTCAAATCGAACTTCCTGATCAGTCCGAGATCCCTTCTCACAACCTCCATCCACCTGACCCTGGCTGCGCCCCGGAGCCTTATCATGGGGTCAAGGTCCAGACCTATCGACACCTGGTTGTCCCTTGCGGCCTTTGCCGCCGCCACTCCGATGCCAGTCCGCCCTTTGTAGGCGTGAGCGAGGAGGTCGACGTTAGGATCCTCACAAGCCGCCCGGTTGATCTTCTCGTCTCCTCCGTGAACCGCCAGAAAGTCGGCCTTCTCCCGTAGGGAGGCGGCCTTTGCGTGAAGAGCTCTCTGGTTAGTCGCCACGATCTCGACGCCGAAGACGACCTCTATGCCAACCACCAGCCGTGCAGCATCAAAGCCGAAGGCCCTGCCAGCTGTCATGTGGTTGCAGATGATGATCCCAGAGTAGCCAAGCCTCTTGGCGACGAGGGCCATCCTGCTGGGCGAGTCCGAGCCGTCCGGAAGGGTGTGGAGGTTACACTCATAAAAGTTCATAGGAGGTCTCCGGCGACCTTCACCGCCCTCTCTTGCCTTGCAGGATAAGATTCCAGATGAGCGGAGATTGAGATCGCGTCGCCGGAATCTGTCAGACGAAACTCGCCCTTGTAGGCGGCCTGCTTGTCCAGGCGGAAGTGGAGGTTGCACACCACGTCCACCCTCTGGGCCACCTCCCTTCGAAGCCGCGCCATCTCATTCTCCGGAAGGCTCTCCCTGAGACGGTCAAAGAATTTGAGCCCCTCTTTCTTGCGGAGGGTGGCGCTTAGGATCAGTATCTCGTTTCCGTAATGACCGACGACGCGGGTTTCTGATATCGACTCCAGCGGGACGAAGAGGGATAGAGCCTCTCTCACCTTCTCCTCGTCCTCGGTGGAGGCGACGAAGGCTCGAAAGGTCACCCTGTGAATCAAATCACTTTCCTCGGCTCTCGTTGGACCTTATGCTGGGACGGACCTTCTCAGCTCCGATTCCCTTCCTCCTAAGGCCCCTGCCACGCTTTCCGGCGCTGGTCTTGCCCCGGTTCGCCCTGCCGACGTGGCTGCCGCCCCTTATCCAGGCGAGGTCAGAGTCGGAGGCTATGGCCGGATGTTTCGGGTCTACGAGGATGACCTCGTACCACTTCTGCTTTCCGTCCTGGCCGACCCAGTAGGAGTTTAAAACCTCCATGTTGGGGTGCTTTCTGCCGGCGCGCTCCTCGGCGATCCTCTGGAGGCTCTTACCTGGGGTGATCTTGTGCATTCCCATG
>DUKF01000032.1 GCA_013329455.1 Methanotrichaceae archaeon
CATCGCAACGTTCGCGCTTTCCAGGTTCGGCCATGGGTCGCCCTTCTTGGGCGTCGTAAGAGGGCCCTTGAGGACGGCATGACACTTCTTCAGCTCGTCGATAACCCCGTCAGGTATCGCCTTCATCGCCTTCGCTCTCTCTTCGATCGAGAGACCCTCGATCTTTTTGATCTCGACCTTGCCCGACTCGATCTCGCCCTTCAGCATGTGCTCGAGAACCCTACCGGACTCGGCGCTGATGTAGGGTCCGATACCGTCGCCACCTACCACACCTATCACGATCGGAGNNCGTCGATCTGGGTGTAGTCGATCCACTCCTCTGCAGACTTCATCCGCTCCACCCGGTTGAGCTGCTCTTCGATTATCTTCTCGAAATGGGCCTTCGCCCTCTCTATAGCCTCTTTACGCTCGCTCATGATATTCACACCTAAGTTCGATCTCGATCCTCCATTGTCCCCCCCTTTATTCTATAGTTAACCCTCTGCTCCTCCCTTAAGAAACGGCCTCTCCACCCATCAAAAATATAAACTTCAACATCCCAGATAAGGGCATGACAACCCAGGAGATAATATTCTACGCCGTAATATTTCTGATCGTCTTCATCTTAACCAGGATAATATTCAAGATCAGGCGCGGCTACTGAAGCCGATTCAGGAGAGATGAACAAGAGATGTTTCCACCAGTAATCGCCACCGTCGGCGGCGGAGGCACGCGGTTGTATCCTCTGACCCTCGACCAGCCCAAGCCCCTGGTAGACCTTTGCGACACCGCCATAATCGCCACCCTCTTCAGGGTTCTGGCGACCCAGGGGTGCAGGCGTTTCGTCCTCGGAAGCAAGGGTGCAGAGAACACCCTTCCCCTTAACAACTACTTCAAGGCGGGTGAGGGATTCTTCAAGAGGCTCGGCTTGAACGACAACGAGGAGTTCGCCTACCAGCCCCAGTACGATGACAAGGGAAGCGCAGACTCCCTCAGATACTGTGCGAACTACTTCGACATCAAAGAGGACATGCTCGTCGTCTCGGGAGATAACGTCATCGACATCAACCTCAAGAAGTTCATCGATTTTCACAGGGAGAAGAAGGCGGTCCTCACCGTCGCCCTGAAAGAGCTGGGCGCGAGTGAAGACGTCTCTCAGTACGGGGTTGCCGAGATCAACGGAGATCATCGGATCAACGGTTTCGTCGAGAAGCCAGCCCCGGGTGAAGAGCCGAGCAGGATGATCAACACCGCCTTTTACATATTCTCCCCCGAGGTTAGGGAGGTTCTCGCCAAGATGGGCGACTCGGCAAGGGACATAGGCGGCGACCTCATTCCCTATCTCACAGAGCACGGATATCCCGTCTATGGCTATCCGGTCAAAGGCTACTGGATCGACATAGGCACTCCTGAAAGGCTTCTGCAGGCGGCGATGGACTTTCTCGGCGGAAAGGTGGAGCACTACGCCTTCAGGAACGAGTACCGTTCTGGCCAGTGGGTCAACCCCAAAACCCTCAATAGGATCGGAAGGTATCTGGACTCCGGAGATATCGAGCTTAGAGGGAACGTCTTCATAGGGCGCAACTGCAACATCGAGAAGGGCGCTGTCATCGAAAACTCTCACATCGGCCACACAAGCCTGATCGAGAGGGATTCGGTGATCAAAAACAGCATGATAATGAGCTTCGCCAGCATAAAGAGGGAATCGTTCCTGAACAAAACGATTGTAGGGAGGCACTCCACCATCGGGACGAAATGCGTCCTCGACGCGGACCTGCCCTACAGCAAGCCGGCCAAGATACCGGTGGTGGGAGAGAACGTCATCCTTCCCCAGGAGTCGGTAGTTGGGCCAGGGGCCAGGGTAGCACCCCTTAAGTACAGCTACAAGATCCTGGCCACGGGGAAGTTCTCACAGCTAGGAACCGACGATGGGAATATATACTTCTGTGAGAAGTAATCCTACCAGTAGCGCTCCCAACCACCGGTCTCCAGAGCCCTGACTCTATACTTTTTATCGTTCTCAATCAGGAACTTGTGGAGATCCTCGGCGCTCTTGAAGAAGGACTTGTCTCGCAAGTTGTTGTAAATTTCTTCCGAAGTAAATCCGCTGAGCTGGCCCTTTCCATAGACGATCTTCTCGATGGTGTACCACAAGTCGTCGAATTTTCTGAGGCTTCCTGTCCATTCAACCATTCGTACCACCTTGGAGAGGCGTTTCTGGCTTAAATGAATAAGAACGTTTCGTTCCGCAGGTGTGACAGATGAAATCAGATCAGAATTCTGAGCGGGAAGGGCGATCCTCGGAGAGCAGAGACTCGCTCAAGTCACTGAATGAAGAAATAAGATCATGCACCCGGTGCCATCTCGCAGATGACAGGACCAAAGCCGTCCCGGGCGAGGGGCCTGGTCGGGCCGATATCCTCCTCGTTGGCGAGGCTCCCGGAAGGGACGAGGACCTGGCAGGAAGGCCCTTTGTCGGAAGGGCGGGGTCGATCCTCGACCGCTGCCTCAACGATGCGGGGATCGATAGGTCCGAGGTCTTCATAGCCAACGTCGTTAAATGCCGTCCACCGGGGAACAGAAGGCCAAAGAAGGACGAGGTCGAAGCTTGTCGGCCCTACCTCAAATCTCAGATCGAATTGATCCAGCCGAAGGTCGTATGCCTCATGGGAAACGCGGCGACAAAGGCCATCCTGGATGTGGAGGGCGTAACCTCCCTCCGGGGTCAGGTGTTCAAGGACCTGTTCCTGGTCACCTTCCATCCTGCGGCCGTCCTCAGAAACGGAAATCTCAAAGAGGATCTCGTCTCGGACCTGTTGGCCGCCAGAGAAAAGGCGGAGGGGTCAAGGGCCCTCCACCAGAAATGAGACAGACGGCGCCTATGCCAATGATCAGGCGCTTCGTTCGGAGGAGAAGAGGGTCTTAACCTTGGAGAGGACCTGCGGCAGAGCCAGGATGAAGACCCGGTCCCCATCCTTGACCTCGGTCTCAGCGACGGGGATTATAGGCTGGCCGCCTCGCATGATCATGCCGAGGATCGCTCCCTTCGGCATCTTCTCGGCCGCGTTCTTTCCGAGGATCTTCGCCTCCTTCTCGGCCCGTAACTCCAGCACCTCGGCCTCGTCTTTTCCAATGACTATGACATCTTCTCCGCCCCTTATCAGCCGGAGGACTGCCTCGACGGTCACCATCCCCGGGCTGATGGCGTGGTCAACCCCCACCATCTCGAAGAGGTTGATGTAGTCGCTCCTATCAACCCTCGCGACGATCTTCTCGGCCCCGAGCTGTTTGGCCAATAGAGAGCAGAGCAAGTTCTTTTCGTCGAAGCCCGTAACGGAGAAGACGACGTCCATCGACCCGACGTTCTCCGCCTTGATAAGCGAGATGTCGGTGCCGTCGCCGTTGAGGATTAAGGTGTCGGGGAGCTCCTCGGCCAGCTCCTGGCAGCGCTCGTTATCGATCTCCACCAGCTTCAGATCGAAGTCCATCTTTTCGAGCCACTTGGCAAGGTAAAAGCCGACTACCCCTCCTCCAACGATCATGACCTTGTGGGATGCGGTGTCCTTGTGGATCATGCTTCTGAGCTTCGGTACGGACTTCGTATCGCAGGTC
>DUKF01000159.1:0-1844 GCA_013329455.1 Methanotrichaceae archaeon
GAGGCTAGGATCCCCGCAGGAAGGGCGAACATTCCGACCCCGACCAGGATCACAAGAGCCCCGATGAACTTTCCGACCGGGGTTATCGGGTAGACGTCCCCGTACCCCACCGTCGCCAGGGTTACGATCCCCCACCACATCGCTGCTGGGATGCTGGAGAAGACCTCAGGCTGAGCCTTATGCTCGACGTTGTAGACCATGCTCGAGGAAAGGACTAGGAGGATCAAAAGGGTGAAGAGGGTGATCGTTAGCTCCTCCTTTTTCAGGGTCAAGACCCGACCAAGGGTCCTCATCGATTCTGAGTACCTCGCCATCTTGAAAAGACGGAACAGCCGAAAGAGACGTGTCGCCCTCAGGAACCGCAGGTCCACGAAGAAGAATGGCAGGTAGAAGGGCAAAACCGCGACCAGGTCGATGATGGCAAGGGGCGTCTTCATGTACCTTAGCCTTCCCATAATCGGGGAGTCGCCGAACCTCTCATCGGCGGTGCAGGACCAGACCCGAAGGAAGTACTCGATCGAGAAGACCGCCACCGAGAAGAGGTCGAATGCGAGAAAAAAGGGATAGTAGTACTGGGTGACCAGCTTCTCCACCGTCTCCAGAATTACAGCAAACACGTTCAGAATGATCAGAACTATGATCGATACGTCGAAGAGCCTGGCGGCCCTGTCCTCGGGATCGTTAGACTCCAGGATCTCGTGAATTCTTCGCTTTATCTGCACCATCCTGGATTAGATGTTGAATTTCTTTGGTATATACTAATTGGCATTTTTAAATATGACTGCGATCACCTTCGCCTCAACCTTTGGCTTCTGCCTCGGCTCTCGCCCTCTGAATGGCCCGATCTTCGGAACCCCTTTGCAGCTTTTCTGACTGATTTGGAGGTCTTTTCGCTCTTTCAGTCTCCTCCGCCCGCAATTTCGCCCGATTCTGGATCTCCTCGACGAAGCCCGATGCGAGGATCCCGGTGGGCAGAGCGAACATCCCGACGCCGAGAATAATCAACATTGAGCCGACGATCTTTCCGAGGATTGTCACCGGGTAGATTTCGTCGTATCCGATCGTCGTAAGGGTGAGCAGGCCCCACCACATCGTCTCGGGGATGCTCGGGAAGTTCTTGGGCTGGGCGTCGTGCTCCAAGAAATATATGATGCTCGAGGCGATGGTCAAGAAGAAGATTATGGCAAGGAAGGTTACCGTCAGCTCCTCTTTCTTCGCCCTGATCACCCTCTCGAGGGTTCCCATCGACTCCGAGTACCTGCCCATCTCAAAGAGCCGTAAGAGCCAGAAGACCCTCACGCCTCGGAGGAACCGGAGATCCGGGAAGACTATGGGCAGGTAGTAGGGGAGGATCACCGCAAGGTCGATGATCGCCAGAGGCGAGAGGGTGAACCTGAGCCTGCCACCGATGGGATCGGGCCGGCCCGGATCCAAGTCCGATACCCAGAGCCGCAGAACGTACTCCACGGTGAAGGCGATTATCGTGAAAAACCCGAAAGCGTCGAAGAGAGGGCCGTATCTCGCGTTGATCGCCTCCTCGCTTTCCAGGACCACCGCCGCGACGTTGAGGAGGATCAGGACCATTATGAATAAGTTGACCCGTCTCCCGAGAGCGTCCTCGGGATCGGTCGCCTCCAGGATCTCGTATATCCGCCTCTTGTACCCCAGGGCCATCTCTTTACTATATGTCATCTTAATATATACCGGTGTCTTTTTTTGATCATGATCGCGGCCTGCATCCAGCTCCAGATCCGGCTCTGCCAAAAAAACGAGAATCTCAGCCGGGCCCTCGACATGGCGAGATCTGCCGTCGAGAAAGGTGCAGAGATCCTGGTCTTCCCGGA
>DUKF01000159.1:1994-42005 GCA_013329455.1 Methanotrichaceae archaeon
TTTCAGGACAAGATCCATCCCTTCGGCCCCGAGAAGGAGCATTTCGTCGGGGGAAAATCAATATCGCCGATACCGACCTCGAAAGGCAAGGTGGGCCTTGAGATCTGCTACGACCTCAGGTTCCCGGAGGTGGCAAGAAGCCTCGCCCTCCAGGGCGCTGACTACCTGGTCACCATCGCCCAGTTCCCCTCGTCGCGGGGATACCACTGGCAGACTCTCTGCCAGGCGAGGGCCATCGAGAACCAGATCCCCCACATCGCCTGCAACGGTGCGGGTCCCGTGTTCTGTGGCGGATCTTTGATACTCGACTCCTGGGGCAGACCCCTCGCGGAGGCTGGAGCTGAGGAATCGATGATCCTGGCCGAGATCGATCTCGAAGATCGGGATCGGGTCCGAAGGGAGATCCCGGCTTTGGAAGACCGTCGGCCCGAAATTTACAGATGCCAGAAGAGATGATGAGCGACGGCAGAACGATGGCAGAACGACGGCTGAAAGACAGATGAAGGACGGATGAGGGAGATGGACGGTCTAAGATGAAACCCGAGACGGTGAAGTTCCTCCGCTCACGGTTCAAGGAGTACTACCTCCTGGAGTCCCTGGAGATGCCGCCCCAGCTCGAGCAGCGAGAGTGGGGCTTCATCCTCTTCGACGACATGCCCAAGTTCGTGATGCGTCGCCACAAATCTTTTATGACGAGATCTGAACTGGTCGACTACGTCAGAACCTCGGTCCCGGCTCACGCCTACCACTCCGCCGCCCTCTACGAGCGGCCGGGCGCTCCGTCCATGCGCGAGAAAGAGTGGCTCGGAGCGGACCTCATATTCGATCTTGACGCCGACCACCTCAGGAACGCGCCTTCTTCTTACGCCGAGATGCTCGACCTCGTCAAGACCGAGACCATCAAGCTTTTGGAGTTTCTCCTAGACGACTTCGGGTTTGCAGACGACGAGGTCCGGGTCGTCTTCTCCGGCGGAAGGGGCTACCACATCCACGTTCGAGACTCCAGAGTCCTGGATTTGGGCAGCGGCGAGCGGCGCGAGATCGTTGACTACCTGACTGGGAGGGGTCTGGATATTAACCGGTTTATATCTGAAGGCCAGGCCGAAGGGGATTTTGGCGTCGAGACCGCAGACGTCATCAAGTGCTGCCCCGCCAACTCGCCTGGATGGGGGAAGACGGTAAACAGGTCGATGATCTCCTTTGTCGAGCAGATGCGCAACTTGGACGAGAAAGAGGCTGTGAAGATGCTGTCCACCGTCGAGGGGATCGGAAAACGGAACGCATCCAAATTTCGCCGCAGCATGATGAGAGATGATATACTAGAACGTATACGAAAAGGAGAGAGCCTTGATCTATTCAAGGGCAGCTCTAAAGTTTGGAAACCGCTGATAGAAGGCTACCTCGAAGAGGTGGGTGTCCATCTCGGTTTTAGCCGTGACCTGGAGAGTGGCGAGACCGACGAGCCGGTCACCACCGACATCAAAAGGCTGATAAGGTTCCCCCTCAGCCTCCATGGGGGAACGGGCCTCCGGGTGACGCCCCTATCCGTCGAGGGGCTGGAAGCCTTCGATCCCCTCCGCGACGCCGTTGTCTTCGGAGATCGTCCCGTCGAGGTATGTCTTCGCGTGCCCTATGCCCTTGAGATGCAGGGCGAAAATTTCGACCTCGAAGAGGGGCCGGCAAATGTTCCCCTATGCGTGGCCGTCTTCCTGATGGCCCGGAAGATCGCGGAGCTGGGCAAAGCTTTAGACCGATGAGTGGATCTAATAATCCTCTCCGACCTGGAGCTGCTTTACTTTACTATAGATCGGTGGGTGAATATGAGCGATCTGGACCTTGTGAACCTCCTGCGAAAAGAGCGAAAAGCGGCGGAGCTATTGCCGATGGAACCCAGCTTCTACCAGAAGGTGGGGGTATATCTCGCTGAGCTTGAGCGAGATCACTCGGAGGTGAAGGACCCCTACTCCGTCGAGGCTCAGATCGTGGAAGACGAGCTGAAGGCGGCTCGGGGAAGCATAGGGCGGCTCATCGATCTTCGGATCAAGAAGATTACGAGGAAGGTCCAGCGCGCGGGCTCTGCTTCGAGGGACGTTGCCATCAAGGGGATGACCCCTGAGGAAGAGCGGATATACCGCCAAACACTGGCCGCCCTCACCGAGGGGAGGGAGTCCATCCTCGCCCAGGTGAACCAGGTCAAGCGCCAGACCACCGAAAGGGCTATAACGCCCAAGAGGGGTATGACCCAGGAATACGCCCTTGTAATCTTGATGGAAAGTGTTCCGACGTTCGTAGGCGTTGATGGGAGGCGTTACTCCCTTATGAGGGGAGATCTTGTGATGCTTCCGGCTTTACATGCCAAGAACTTATGTAATAAAAATTTAGCTCGCGAATTGAAGCAGGTGTGATCCTATGAAGATGCCAAAGGAGTTTAAAGCTCATTGTCCTTTCTGCAAAAAGCACACCACCCACATCGTGGAGAGGGTGCGAAAGGGACGGGCCACGACGATGGCCCACATAGACAGGCAGAAGAGCCGGGCCCAGGGCATAGGGAACTCTGGAAAGTTCTCGAAAGTGCCTGGTGGCGACAAACCCACTAAGAGGGTGAACCTCAAGTACAGATGTAGCGTGTGCAAGAAGGCCCACAACCGGAAGGGCTTCAAGGTTTCAAAATTCGATCTTGTGGAGGGTTAACTCTGTCAAAATTTCTGAAAGTCAAGTGTAACGACTGCGAAAACGAGCAGGTGATCTTCGGCAATGCTGCTTCGGTGGTCAAGTGCCTGGTCTGCGGTAGAACCCTAGCCAATCCCAAGGGTGGAAAGGCTCAGGTCAAGACCCAGATCTTAGAAGTGTTAGAGTGATTGATATGCAGAGTGAGGGTTGGCCTGAGCCTGGCGAGCTTGTGGTCTGTACAGTGGACCAGGTGGTGGATTTCGGGGCTTTCGTCATCCTGGATGAGTATAAGGACAAGAGAGGGCTGATCCACATCTCCGAGGTGGCCAGCGGCTGGATAAAGTACATCAGAGATCACGTTCGCGAAGGACAGAAGATCGTCTGCAAGGTGCTCAACGTAGATCCGTCGAGGCACCACATCGACCTCTCGCTAAAGGACGTCAACGAGCACCAGAGAAAGGACAAGATCCAGGCCTGGAAGGCCGACCAGAAGGCCTGGAAGTGGCTCCAGATGGCCTACGAGGGCGAGGAGGAACACCTGGTTGAGGTTGCAGCCGGTCTCGTCAAGGGGTACGAGGGCCTCTACATGGCGTTGGAAGATGCGGCCGTCAGCGGGATCGACGCCTTCGCCGAGGCTGGCCTCAGCCCAGAGGACGCAGAGAAGGTTCTCGCCATCTCACAGGAGAACGTCAAGATCCCCGACGTCGAGATCACTGGTTATGTCGACCTCATGAATCCCGCACCCGACGGTGTAGAGCAAATCAAAAAGGCCCTCAAAAAGGCTGGCCAGACCAAGGAGAGCGAAGTCACGTTGGACGTGAAGTACGTCGGAGCACCCCGCTACAGGATTCACGTTACCGCCCCCGACTACAAGCTTGCAGAGGCTGAGCTTCGAAAGGCGGCAAAGGCGGCGATAGATCTCATAGTGGAGCAGGGCGGCGAAGGAACTTTCCATAGGCAGGCATGAGGTCAAAGATAAAGAAGTGCAGGACCTGTGGCCTGTACACCTTGAAGGAGAACTGTCCCATCTGCGGCGCTCTGACCAGCCAGACTAAGCCTGCGAGGTTCTCTCCTGAGGAACGTTATGGCAGGTACAGGCGGGCGTTGCTCCAGGAGGACAGATGAGAGAAAATGTAATTCGCAGAGTGAAGGACCTATCCCTTAAGAATCCGATTCTGATAGAGGGGTTGCCGGGCGTGGGTCACGTCGGAAAGCTGGTGGCTGAACATTTGGTCGAGGAGCTGAAGGCCGAGGAAATCATAGAGGTCTATTCGCCTCACCTGCCACCCCAAGTGATCGTCCAGGATGACGGGACCGTAAAGCAGGTCCGAAACGAGATCTACGCCTACCACGGCAAGGATCGAGATCTGCTCTTTCTGGTGGGGGATTACCAGAGCGCCACCAACGAGGGCCACTACGAGCTGACTGGCGTATTTCTCGACCTCTGCGAGGAGTTCGGGGTCAAGAGGATTTACACCCTGGGCGGGTACGGCACTGGCCAGTTCGTCGACAAGCCCAAGGTCCTGGGTGCCGCAAACAGCCTGGAGCTCGTCGAGGAGATGAAGGAGTACGGCGTCGTCTTCCAGGAGAACGAGCCGGGCGGGGGCATAGTCGGCGTTAGCGGTCTATTGCTGGGCCTCGGGCGGCTCAGAGATATCGACGCGGTCTGTCTTATGGGCACTACTAGTGGCTACCTCGTCGATCCCAAGAGCGCTCAGGAGGTTCTCAGGGTCCTATCCAAGGCGCTCGGGATCGAGGTGGACATGCAAGCCCTCGAGGACCGGGCCAAGGAGATGGAGAGGATCGTGGGCAAGCTCCAGGAGATGGAGAAGGCCCAGATGCCCTACGAGACGAGCGGCGAGGAAGACCTCCGCTACATCGGATGATTTTATCATGATCGAGGATCTTTTCGAGAGCGCGCGTCGTCTACTTGCCTTGGCCGAAAAGGCTGGTGCAAAGGAAGCCGAGGTCTTCGGCCTCGAGGCTAGGTCCGTCGACGTCGATCTTCGGAAAGATCAGGTCGAGATGGCGAGCGAGAGCTACGACTGTGGCCTCGGCCTGAGGGCAGTTGTGTTGGGGGCGGTCGGCTTTTCCAGCACCAGCGATCTGTCGAAGCTTGAGATGGTGGCCGAAAGCGCCGTCAGGGCTGCCAGAGCACGAGGTACCGATGATAAGTGGCGATCTCTCCCGTCACCGGAGAGACCGAGCCGTCCTGAGGCGGTCTTCGATTCGGCCGTCGCGAAGATGGGGCCTGAAGAGTGTCTCGACCTCGCTGCAACCCTTCTCGAGGGGGTGGGGTCAATCTCTGGCGCAGAGCCGGTATCTGGAGGCGTTTCTGCGGTCTCTGGCTCGGAGCTGATATTAAACTCGAACGGCATCGAGCTTGATGAGAATGGAACCATTTTTCACGCCTATCTCGAGACGGTGGCAAAAGGCGAGGACGGCACTGTCGCGACAGGCTACGATTTTGCGAACTCAAGGGCTGCTCTCTCCGACCTCACAGATATCGGGAGGTCTGCAGCAGATCTCTCTCGAAGATCTCTGGGTGGGAGTCGGGGCGAGAGCGGGAAGGCCGAGGTTCTCCTGGGGCCTATCGCCTTCGCTGATATCCTGAGCTACGCCTTCGTCCCCGCGATATTCGGGGACAACGTTCAGAAGGGGAGATCATCTCTCGCGGGCAGAATCGGCGAGACAGTGGCCGAAGAGAACCTGATCATAGTCGACGATGGCCTGTTGAGGGGCGGGATGGCCACCTCCAGCTTCGACGGTGAGGGCGTCTCCTCCCAGAAGACGCCCCTGGTGGAAGGGGGCGTTCTGAAGGCTTTTCTCTACGACTCCTATTCCGCGGGAAAAGAGGAGACGGCGACGAAGAGCACAGGTAACGCGGACCGACCCGGCTACGCGGGAATTCCTCGGATCGGGACGAGCAACCTGATTGCATCTTCGAGAGATCCTCAAAACGTCCTGGCGGAGACGAAGAGTGGCTATCTCGTGACCGGTGTTATCGGGGCTCACACCGCAAACCCCGTCTCCGGCGACTTCTCAGTGGAGGCGAGGAACGTCTTTTCTGTCGAGGATGGCGAGGCCGGAAGGCCGATCCGTTCCCTAATGCTGGCGGGAAACGCCTTTGACCTCCTCAAATCGATCAAGGCTGGGACCGACGCGAGGATGGTGGGAGCGGTTGTGGTCCCCACGATCAAGGCTGAGATGAACGTTGTCGGAAGTTGATGGCGTAAATCGGCGGTTGACACATTGACGTTAAAACTATAGAGGCGATTTTTGATGATCATCGGTGGACCATCCTCCCAGCTTCTGGGTGGCAGAGTAGCAACAATTCTCAACGAAGATTTGGCTTTGTGTGAGTACAGCAGGTTTCCGGACGGCGAGGCTTATACTCAGGTCTGCTCCGACCTCGACGACAGGATCGTCGTGGTTCAGAGCACGCCATCGGACCGGGATATAATCCAGCTTCTCCAGCTTCTGGACGTATTTCGAGGAAGGCGAATCGACCTCGTCGTCCCCTACTTCGGTTACGCTCGCCAGGACAAACAGTTCAAGCCGGGCGAACCCCTTTCCGCGAGAGCGATGGCCGTTGCCATCGACGCCTTCCTCGAAGAGGGATCCAGAATCTTCTCAGTCAACATTCACAACAGGTCAGTCCTCAAAAACTTCAAGCACCGGGCAACAGACCTGGACGCAACGCCTCTGCTCGCAGACGCGATCAAAAAGATGGACCTTGATGATCCGGTCATCATATCTCCTGACAAGGGCGCAATCGAGATGGCGAAGGTCGCAGCTTTGAGGCTCGGCGTCGATTATGATTACCTCGAAAAGACGAGACACAGCGGGACCGAGGTCTCGATGGCTCCAAAGGAGATCGATGCCTCTGGAAGAGACGTTGTGATCCTCGACGACATGATCGCCACCGGCGGGACGATGGCTCAGGCGATATCGATCCTCAAGTCAAACGGGGCGAAGAGGGTCTACCTCGGCTCAGTCCATCCGGTCCTGACGGGAAGCGCCGTTCTGAAGCTCTGCCGTGCCGGGGTCGAGTCGATAATTGCGACCGATACTCTCGAAAAAGCGGTCAGCACGGTTTCGGTCGCGAGTCTGATCGCGGATGCAGTCCGGTTGCGATCCTGAGACCAACCCTTTTTTATAAATATTTCTTTTCATATCATTTTCTCCTGATTATGGAGAAGGACGCCGACGTCTGAGAGTGGACCGGGCCGTTGGCGCCGTCTGCCCTCACCCGCCCTTCCGCAAAGGCGACCTGGCGCCCTTTTCTCGTGACCCTCCCCTCTGCGACGATCCTCCCGCTTCGAACCCCTCGAAAGTAGGATGTGGTCTCTGATATCGTCGCGATCTGATCACCCTCATCGAGGGCGGTTAAGAGGGCTAGCGCCATCGCCTCGTCTGAAATGGCGGTGTAAATCCCTCCTTGCATCCACCCAGCCCCGTTCAGCATATCGGGCCTCACCTTCATGGAGAGCGTCGCCTCGCCCCCGCCGAAGGAGACGACATCGATCCCCATGAGGACGAAGAAGGGGTTCGCCTCTCGTCCCCGCTTCTGTAGCTCTTCGGGATAATTCATTATATCGAAGCGTCTAATCAAAATCGGTTTGTATGAGTCTTATGGAAGGAGATGCTATCCAGTTTTTCACAGACCAAAAAGAGATATCAGTTTGGAAGTGAAGTATCTCTCCATGTCAGGGAACTCTTTCGGCGCGGTTTTCAGGGTCACCACCTGGGGCGAGAGCCACGGCCGGGGCGTGGGCGTCGTCGTTGACGGCTGTCCTGCGGGCCTTGCCCTCTCCGAGGAGGACGTTCAAAAAGAGCTTGACCGGAGGCGTCCGGGCCAAAGTTCCATCTCAACACAACGAAAAGAGGAGGACCGTGTCGAGATCCTGAGCGGCCTTTTCGAGGGGAGGACGACGGGAACGCCGATCTCGATGCTCGTCTGGAACAAGGACGCAGAGTCGAGCGCTTATGACGCCCTGCGAAACCGTCCAAGGCCGGGCCACGCCGACTGGCCCTACACCGCCAGGTACGGAATCCGCGACCACCGGGGCGGTGGAAGGTCGTCGGGAAGAGAGACCGTCGGTAGGGTTGCTGCGGGCGCGGTCGCAAAGAAGGTTCTCACCGAGAACGGGATCAGGGTCGCAGGCTACGTTCTGGAGCTTGGGGGCGTCCGGGCCAAAATTCCTAACAACGTGGACATATCCAGCCTGAGAGACGAGGCTGAGAAAAACCCGGTCCGGTGCCCGGATCAAAAGGCTGCAGAGGAGATGGTCAGGGCTCTGGATCAGGCTCGCGAAGTTGGCGAAAGCCTCGGCGGCGTTGCTGAGGTCGTGGCTTTGGGCGTGCCGCCAGGCCTCGGAGATCCGGTCTTCGACAAGCTCGATGCCGACCTCGCAAAAGCCCTGATGGGCATCGGCGCTGTTAAGGCCGTCGAGATCGGGGCGGGGATAGTGTCTGCGGGGATGAGAGGAAGCGAGATGAACGACCCCATACTTCCGGGACCCGAAGGTCTGGAGTTCGCAACGAACAACGCCGGTGGGATCCTTGGAGGTATCTCGACGGGTGCACCCATCCTCTGCAAGATCTCGGTGAAACCCACCCCCTCGATATCCCGGCCCCAGAAGACCGTGGACCTATCCACTGGCGAAGCCGTCGAGATCGAGATCAAGGGAAGACACGACCCCTCGATCCCCCCGAGGATCATCCCCGTGGCCGAGTCGATGGTGGCCCTCGTTCTCGCAGACCACCTTTTGAGGCTCAGGGCCGCGAAAATTTGAAATTTCGTGGCCAAATTTTATATTGTCTCTTTCAGATCAAGAAGCATGCGCAAGGAGTTTCGTACCCTCCTCTCCCTCGACGAGGCGAGAGGGATCGTCCTCGATCGCGTTCCCGAAGCAGGCCAAAAGACACTTCCTCTGGAGAGGGCCTTCGGCCGGATCCTGGATGAGAGGGTCGTCTCCCCCGTCGACGTCCCTGGATTTGATCGAGCTGCGATGGACGGCTACGCCCTCCGGTCGGCCGACGTCCTGGAGGCGAGGGAAGACCGGCCCGTTTCTCTCGCCCTCGTCGGCCAGGTCCCCATGGGAAGGATGCCTGACGTTGTGGTGAAGGTGGGCGAGGCGGTCGAGGTATCCACAGGATCGATGATGCCAAAGGGCGCAGACTCTGTCGTGATGGTCGAACACTCCGAAGTCGAAGGCGAATCGCTTCTTATAAGGCGGCCTGTCCACGTCGGCGAGAACACCCATCGGGCCGGTGGAGACGTCGCCTTCGGCGAGACGGTCCTTCTTCCCGGAAGAAAATTGACGTCCCGGGAGATCGGTCTATTGGCTGCGGTGGGCCGAAAAGATGTGATGGTTCGCTCTCTCAAAGTGGGCGTCGCCTCCACAGGAAATGAGCTCGTCCCCCCCGGCGAGGACCTCTCTTTCGGCCAGATCTATGACATAAACTCTTACTCGATAGCATCGGCCGTGGAGGAGTGTGGGGGCTCAGCCGTCGTTTTCGGAATCCTTCCCGACGACCACGACCAGATGGCCGAGGGGTTGAAGGTCATGGCCCGGGATTGCGATCTGATCCTCGTCAGCGGGAGCACCTCCGCCGGGATCGGGGACATGGTCTACAAGGTTCTCGAGGAGCTTGGCGAGGTGGTCTTTCACGGGATCAACCTCAAGCCCGGAAAGCCGACCCTCTTTGGAACGATCGAGGAAAAGCCCTTCTTCGGTCTTCCTGGCTACCCCACCAGCTCCCTCACCGTCTTTGGCCAGCTTGCAGCCCCGGTTATCAGGAAGGCGGTCGGGACCGAGCACCTGGTGCCGAAGACCCGGGGAAGGCTCGCAAGGCCTGTCCGGTCCGAGGGCCGCAGGCAGATGCTCTCGGTCGGGATCGTCGGGGGCTGGGTGTATCCTGTCGACAAGGGGAGCGGCTCGATCACCACGCTCGCCCAGGCCGACGGCGTTGTCGAGATCCCCGACCAGGTCGAGCGCCTTGACCGGGGAGAGGAGGTGGAAGTCCAGCTCTTCGGTGACGTTCCGGAGCCTGCCCTCCTCGTCGAGGGGGAGGACTGCCCCAAGCTCGAAGTTCTCGCTGGAATCCTTCCCTTCGAGACGAGGTTCGTCTCCACCGGGAGCAGGCGTGGCGCCATCTCCGCGGAGGACGGAGTTGCAGATTTTGCAGTTGTCTCCAGGTCGGAGGGGGCGGGCCCCGTCTGGGGCGAGGGATCGCTATCGGTCTTCGAGGGCTACTCCCGAGACCTTGTGATCATGGCCCGGAACCCCAAACTTCTGGACCTTGCGGGGATCGAGGGATTGAGGGTCGTCGGCTGGTCCAGGGACTCGGAGATGAACCGGATTTTCAGAAAGGTTCTGGAGGAATCGGGCCACCCGTTGGTCAGGCTCGCTGGCCAGGCCCGATCTCACGCCGCTGTAGCGGCCTCTGTTAAGGCTGGTCGGGCGGACCTGGGCTTTGGGGTCCGGCAGTTGGCGGAAGAGGCAGGGCTGGCCTTCAGAAAGGTGGCCGAAGACGAGATCCTCTTTCTTTCCGATCCCGAAAAGAAAGATCGAAAATCGGTCCGGTGCTTCCTGGAAGCTCTCGGTTCGGAGGAGTTTCGTTTGTGCCCACACGCCTAAAGAGTCCGAGTTACGTGCTACATTTTAGACAATCTCGTGAGTTTTAAATGGATTTTAAATATGAGCGTCCTCCTGACATGCTAAATCGAAATCATCTTACAGCGATGACGCGGTGCCGGAGGGTGACGAGTATGGGCAAAAAACCAGTCTGGAGGAATCAATAGGTCACGATTTCCTGAAAAGAGGCGAAGGCATGGGAAGGACGCCATCCGGGCAATGTTCGTCGGGGACGAACTCGATATTTCAAAATTCGAAGATATGGATATCGAGATGGTCGAGTCAGCGAAAGATGCGATGGAAAAGCTGAAATCCGCCTTCTACGACGTCGTCGTCTCCGAATATGCGATGGACGGGATGGATGGCATCGCCTTTCTGAAGAAAGTCCGCGTCAGAGATCCAGAGATCCCGTTCGTCCTTCTCATCGATGCTGGCGAGGAGGTGGCCATCGTCGAGGCCTTGAAAGATGGAGCGGAATACTCTCTTAGGGGAAGAGACGGGAGCGTCATCTTTGCAGATCTCTCTCATAGGATCCGGACGGCGGTGGGCGGGAGAAGGGTGTGGGCAGCTCTCCTTGAGCTGGATGAGCGCTACTGGGCCCTCCTTCAGAGCCTTCCAGGGATGTCGTTTACCAGCTCCCTAGATTTTGTTCCAACCTCAATTCGCGGAAATGTCGAGGAGATCTCCGGCTACACCGAAGAGGAGATATTTTCCTGCGACCCGAGATGGGACCAGATAATCCATCCAGACGACTTCCCCAGGCTGAGACGAGAAATAGAAACGGCCAGATCCGCTTCTGCGCACATCTCGGAAAATGAGTATCGCATAGTACGGAAGGGTGGCGGTGTTCGGTGGGTTCACGAGCTGGTTCAAACCATCTGCGAAGTACCTGGAGTTCCTGTCAAAGTCGAGGGAGTTCTCTACGACGTGACCGCCCGCAAGAGGGCGGAGTCGGCGCTGGAACATATTGAGAGCAGATATCAGGAGCTGGCAGACTTGCTGCCGCAAACCGTCTTCGAAATCGATTTGGGCGGCCAGATCACCTTATTCAACCAGAAAGGTCTGGATTTTTTCGGATACTCTTCAGGAGACCTAAAACGGGGTCTGAGCTTCTTTGATATAATTGCGCCCGACGATCCGAATGGGCTGGAGGAGTGCTTCCGGTTCGCTTTGAGGGGTGGGTGCCCGGGACAGGAGCTCTTGATGAAGAGAAAAGACGGCAGCACTTTCCCGGCCCTCGTCCACTGCGTTCCCATAATTCAGGATGGTCGCCCCTCGGGCTTGAGAGGGATCGTAGAGGACGTCTCCTAGAGGGGGGGCTGGAAGAGGCGCTCAGGAAGAGCGAGATGTTTTTATCGAATCCTCAAGGAGGACGTGCACTTCGAAGATATCGTGATGGATACTCTGGACCAGATCACCGAGAAGGCGAGATCGAAACGCGTTGAGTCTCCACGGCCAAAGAGTGGCCAAGTGGTCCACATGGACCTGTTTAGGATCTCAGAGGTGCTCGTAAACCTGGTCGAGAACGGCATAAAATCTATCGGCGACCAGCCCGCCAATCCCTGGATAGAGTTGGGATGGCGAAAAGACGGCGACGAGGTCGTCTTCTTCGTCCAAGACGACTGGATCGGGATCGATGTGATCAGCAGAAGACGACCTTCGATCTTTTCAACAAAGCCGATCCGGAAAGCGAGGGGACCGGTGCAGGCCTGGCCTCGTCAAGAGAATAATTGAGGTTCACAGCAGCCGCGTATGGATCGAGTCGGAAAATGTTGAAGGTTCCATCTTCTGCTTCACCTTGCCAGTCGCCGTCAACTGAGGTTGATGTCGAAACAGATCGAGAACCATTGGCACAAACCGGATACGATTTTCAGCCTGTTCGGATCCTGCCAGGCGAAACCCGAGCCTCTCGTAGATCCCAACGGCGTTTGGCGACGAGTTGACGGTGGCCTTCGACAGTTCGGGTTTGCTTCTCTGGCAGATCCCAAGAGCCCTATACAAAAGCTCTTTGCCCGTGCCCTTCCCCTGGAACCTCTTGTCAACGAAGAATAGGGTGATGTGGCCGTCGTCCCGGACCTCGATCATCCCGTCGATCTCTTTTTGGGCCGCAGCGATGAGGACGAAGTGGTTCCACTGCGACCGCCGTATGAAGAGATGAGGATCGGCGTAGTTATAAAATTCTTGGACGCCCTCTCTGGAAAATTGAGGTGCAACGAACTCATCGAATACCCGGATGACGAGGTCACATACCTCTGCCTCCTCGCCGCGCTTCATCAGCCGATATTCCAAAAGGCCCGTCTTCATCCGGCCTTGCTCCTCTTCAGCTTTCTCTCATAGTAGCTGAGGGGATGGTTCACCCATTTGCAGAGCCTGTCCTCCCCGGGGCAGTTGCCGTAGGTGGCCATGGTGGCGCAGGAGGGAGGTTTGTAGCTGGTTCCGCCCTTTCCAGAGATGTGATCGACCTGGTAGCGGGTCCTCTCCTCGTCGAAGTCGGGGCTCGTGTTGAAGACGCCAACGACCTCATCGACGCTCATCCCCACGTGGAGGAGGAATGTGGTGAGGGCGAACCTGGCGGTGTGAGCGAGGTTCATGCCGTTTGCCACCTGGGAGAGCATCTCTCTTATGCAGGGTGGGAATGCGTCTTCCGTCACCTCGCCGAGGTCGACTTTCTCCTCTGCCCTCTTCACTTTCAGCTCCTCTTCGATTAGGTCGAGATCCATCTGGAGCTTTTGGCATATCTCCTCGGGTACCGGGAGCGGAAGGCCCTTTTGGACCCTGTCCTTCGCCCTCTCCTCCAGAAGCCGGGCCAGCTCCTTGCTGGTGACGTTGACCCAACCGGCTTCCAGGGAGCGGTTGACCAGCTTCCAGCCGGGGCTACGCATCCTGTGGGCGGCCTTCAGGTAGTCGGAGAAGTGGACGCGAAGCCCGTACTGGTCGGATTGCGGAAATACGTCCAGGTCGCGGGCCAGCAAAAGTAGATCGCCCAGATCCTCCCGCCCCATCTTGCGGCTTGCGAGCTTCGCTTCGGCGAGGGCGTACCTTCTCGTCAAAAGATCGTCTTTCAGGCAGGATACCATCACCCTCGCCAGGGGGTAGGACAATAGCTCTGCGAGGGGGTGGGCCCTCTCGTCAGAGATCTCCCCTCTCACGGCCCCAAGGACCCGGTCGAGTGCCCTCTTTCTCACGAGGCGAGAGAGCCTCGGCTGTGGATTCGGATCATCCAGGAGGCCTTTCAGGGAGTAGCCCGTCTCCTCAACCCTGATCGCGGCCTCCCGAGAAAAGGGGTAGTCGGAGAGGCTCATTCCTGTTCGATTCGGGGAGCTAAAAGGTAGCTTATGTCGACGCCCTGGCCGAGCTTGAGGCTGATCCTCATAGGATAGTCGACGCCCAGCTCGAGCTTTACCTCTTGGGCCTTGCCGATCGCCTTGCTCATGTCGGTGAGATAGTCGAGGGAGAATAGGGATCTTGCCTTTCCGGGCTTGAGGCCCAGAAGCTCTGCCCCCGGCATCTTGAGCTTGAGGGAGTCGATGTCGCCCTTCGCCTCCATGTAGAACTGGTCTTCGGGATCGTCGGTGACCCCCAGAACTACGTGGTCACTCACCTTCTCGGCTGCCCTGATCGCCTTTCGAAGCTGAACTCCCGGAAGGATCACGTGGGCCGGCAGGTCCAGTTCAGGCACCCGGGGCTCTTTTCTTATGGCGCTGGGGTCGATGAGGCTGAGCGTGTAGGAGAGGGAGTTTACCCCTATCTTCAGCTTGTGGTTCTCCTCGTCCAGCTCAAGGGTGACGTTCTCACCCCGGTCAGCCATGCTCAGAACATCGCTGAGCCTCACCAGGTCGACGCCGATCTCGCCGGGAGTCGCCTTGAAGTACTCGAAGGCCTCGGAATTGAGCCGGAAGGAGACCATGGCCACGTTGGCGGGGTCCACAGCCTTCAGCTCAACGCCGTTCTCTGACAGGGTGAACTTCACCTCGTCGACAAGAGACGATACCGCCTCCACAGCATCTCGTAGGGTTTCTGCGCTTATCACTGCCTTGAACATCCTAGAGCCCCCTCATCGGAGAGATCAATTTCATCTTAAATATAGATTATTCCATCAGTCGTACTCTCTCCAGGTGAAATTGCATTTTGTGCATCTGAAGAAGCGGACTTCGCTCTCATCTGCGGACCGCAGCTGGCGCAGCCACCAGTAGGCGATACCGTTCCCACACTCAGGACACTTGTACTTGGTGGTTGGAAGCCCTGCAGCCTCGGCATCCTCGATGACCGTCATTTCACGCTCTTTCTGCTCGGTCTTGCTGACGAAGTTCTCGCTTTTCTTCATCTGGACCTTCTTGCCACACCTTCTGCAGACTAGCACTCCCTCCGATGGCACCATTATGCTTTTACAATCAGGACAAAACTCCATCAGGTGACGAGTACTCACTCGTCATATTAAAGTTTACCAGTTGAGTAAAGGTACATGATAGTGAGGCGACTCTCTCAGGCGTCTTCATCTTTGAGGTGATCATGAGCACTGCATTGAACGTAATCTGCGAGAACATGCCCGGGGTGCTGCGTGACATAGCCGGGGTTGTCGCAAACCTCGGCGGCAACATCGAGTACACCCAGCAGTTCGTCCTGGAGCGGGGAGTGAACATCGGCAAGGCCACAGTCTACATGGAAATCGACCAGCTGGGCGAAGGGATGGTGGAAAACCTCGAGGCACTCCCCTCGGTCCTGGAAGTCTCTGTCCACCAGTCCTTCGAGAAGATCTACGGCTCCAGGGTGATAATAATCGGGGGCGGCGCCCAAGTCGCCCAGGCGGCCGTGGGGGCCGTCAACGAGGCCGACCGCCATAACCTACGGGGCGAGAGGATCAGCATCGACACGATCCCCTTGGTCGGAGAAGACTCCATAGCCGATGCCGTCAACGCCGTGGGCCGGCTCCACAGGGCCTCGGTTTTGGTCCTCGCAGGGGCCATCATGGGCGGCAGGATCTCTGAAGAGGTCCAGAGGCTGCAGGATGAGGGGATACCTGTGATCGCCCTCAAGATGGCGGGCTCGGTCCCCTACTACGCAGACTTGGTGGTGACCGACCCCATCCAGGCTGGGACCTTCGCGGTGATGCACGTCGCAAAGACCGCGATCTTCGACATAAACAGGGTTCGTGGCATGGAGTTCTGAGCCAAAAATGAGAACGAAGCTGATGGAAAAACGTTGCTAGGTGGTTCTGTTCCGAGGCGGCGGGTTTACTTGCGAAGCCCCATCGCCTCGAGATCTCTGATCACTTCGCTCTCGAAGAGGTCCTCCACGGTGTAAAAGTCGTCTCCAGCCTGGAGGACGGGGGCGCTGAGGGTGAATACCCCGTTGACCCGAAGCTCCGTTAGGGCCTCGGCGCTGGTCATGTCCACCGTCTTGAAATCGACCCCCCAGCCTTTCAGGATCTTCTTCACCTGTTCGCAACGCGGACACTCTGCGGTGGTATAAACGACGTACTTCAAAGGTCGTCCTCCAGTTATTCGTCCTTCTTTGTGCAACAGTGATTCATCTCAACACCCATCGGGGACTCCTTCTCCACCCTAATGGCGTAGCCCTCATCGACTGCCCTATCGGCACACTCCCTGCAGCACGAGAAGTTGGAGAGGTACGTTACCCCTTCCATTTCGTGCTCGAAGACCCGGTTGCAGCTGAGCCCCATGATTCGTCTGCAGTCTACGCCCCTGCAGAACTCGTGGTCGTTGGCCACAATCGGAAACTCGTCCTCAAACCAAATCTTCGGCAAAAGGACCGGGAGTATAGCCATGTCCATGCCACATCCGCAGGGTCCGTAGGTGTCCTCGGGTCCATCGTAGACGATGGCCTTATTGATCTGATAATCCATATTCCGCCACCCCAAGTCAATCTAATGCTCACCTGAGCAAGGGCCGGGAACCTAAATAACCTTTCTCATTTTCGCCTTGGTGCAACCAGCGGATGAGGCGGTCTGACAAAAGACGGCCCGGTCCAAACGGGCCCGGTTGGACCTGACCATACGGACCCATCTCCGGTCCAGTATCTTCTCGGGATGAATGTCAAACGGCGGCGGCACCCCCCGCAGCAAGCAGCGAGGCATCATATTAAAAATATAATCAATCTAATGGAATCGGGGTGGGTGCAAAACAATTTCAGGACTACACAACGACTTTTATACAACAAAAACTTGTTTATAGGATCATTTCCAATAACTGGCAAGGAGGACTATAAATAGTTACGAAAATATCTGCTGAAGCGGCAGAACCAGTAAAAGTTAAGAAAGCAAAGGAGATTCTTGGCAAGGTGGATCCCAGGGTGGCAATGACGGCTATCATGCGATCTGACGATGAGATTAAAGAGGTTCTGGCTGTAAGCAAATCAATAAAAAGTTTCGATAGAGCTACTCTATACACAGCTTTTGCTGAATTGTATTCTGACGAGCTTTGGGCCGAAGCTAACAGTGGAATGGCGTATTGCGTTGTAGGGGGGCCAAGCCCTCGAACATGTGGAACCTGTATAGTTAGAATGGAATATGGCAGGTTCGATGAACTGATTAAAGTAGCTAATTATNNTTATTTTAGAAATAAATGTGATAGTGGGCTTGCTGGAGTACATGGGCACCAGTTCAACTGAAGGTTTAATAGTCCAAGATAATCTATGGTGATACAATGAATAAAATGCAGGATAATCAGATTCCGATCTTGAGGTCTTATGCGGTTTTGCGACAGGAATTTTTCGGCGGCATGTTGTTTAATTTTTTTTCGCCACCAGAATTGAAGCTGGATCATATTCGATTCAAAATTGCCCTCATGTGTAATGGGGCTTTTTCGATAAAGGATATCAAGGACTGTTTAGGTCATGAGTTGAACCATTCACGAGAATATGTAGATTACCTCGTGGAAAGTACTCTAAGCCTCTTCGATGACCAATCGCTTCTATATTGGAGGACAAAAAAGCTAAACGATCCACGCGATTTTAGCAATTTTTCGAAACCAATGATTAATTCTCGGCGATTTCTTTCTGCACCTTTAGCGGTAATCTGGGAGGTTACTCAAAAATGTAATTTGAGATGCAAGCATTGTTTTTCGAATTCTGGGCATCAAGAATCCGATGAGCTGACTACTGATGAGGTCAAAGAGATAATAGATCTTCTCGCTGACAAAAAGGTTTTTTATATCAACTTTACGGGCGGCGAGCCTCTGTACAGACCAGATATATTTGATATCTTGAGCTATGCATCCAGCAAAAATATTTCCATCAACCTCTCAACTAATGGCGTTCTCATCACCGAAGATATCGTGGAATTGCTGAAAAAAACTAACGTATTTAGTGTTCAGATATCGATTGATGGCTTGAATGATTTGCATGATAGCTTTCGTGGCGTGAGGGGAGCATTTCAACAGGTTTTGAGGGCAATAAGACTGCTAAGAGAAGCGGACATCGCGGTAGAAATCAGCACCGCAGTCAACAAGACTAACATGGACCAGATCTCGGAAATAATTGATCTCGCGGCTAACATGGGCGCATTGTCCTTCAAGACAACTTTATTTATACCGGTCGGACGGGGGAAATCAAACCAACGAGAATTGAGTCTGGAAAGCCATGACGTACATAGATTGGCCCTGTTGATGAAAGAGAAGGAAGAAGAAATGAGCGGCAGGCTATATCTTGAAAATCGAAGCTGTTACCCATGGCTCCTAGATGGAAGCACTTTTGCAGCTCCTTCCTGGATGAAAGCCAAGAATGTAGGCTGCTCAGCTGGAAACTCGAATATCTATCTCAAAGCCAACGGTGATGTGGCGCCATGCCCGTTTTTAAGAGATCTAACGGTAGGTAATATACGCAGGGATAGTTTAGATGAGATTTGGGAATCGAAGGTGCTAGATGCCTTTAGGAACCTACATCCGGGAGATCTTGGGGGGAAATGTAGAAATTGCGAACATCTAGGGATGAAGTGTTATGGGGGTTGCAGGGCTGCAGCACTTGCTTACAACGGAGATCTCTATGGCGAGGATCCTTTCTGTTGGAAATAGATTGTATCATGAACCCATTCAGGTCGGTCGCAACGTTAAAATTGATATAAATTTTGTTGCTTTTCTTCTTTTTTCGTTTCTTCCTTTTTTCGTTATGGCAATCCTCATTATAAGTGGAATATGATAGAAGTAGCCGAGTGGAAAGTTCTGGGGGCAAAACTCCGCTATGAAAAAATAAACTGTCATTATGGGATTTTTGGCCGAATATGTGTATATATTCATTTTTCTTCGGTTTTCTGGTATAATATTGCCTGGGAGTTTACGAAAATTATATATAGTGGCCTGATGGTCAACATGATGTCTATTAGGCTCTTTAGCCGGAGAAGAAACGGTTTTGATCCTTTTTCTGACTGTAAGAGCCGAATTTAATGGTAGGAGAGGAGCTTAAATGGCGATACTTCCAGTGGCACCGGTAAGCAGACTCATTCGCGAGGCTGGAGCCAAAAGGGTCAGTGAAGGCGCGCGTGATGCCCTTGCAGAAATTCTGGAGAGCTACGGCATGGAGGTGGCTGAGGAGGCTGTCGAATGGGCCAACCATGCCAAGAGGAAGACGGTGAAGGCCGAGGACATCAAAGAGGCGGTCAAGAGGGTGAGGCCGCCCCGAGCGCCCGGCACCGACTGAGGCAGATATTATTTAACCCTGGAGGTAAGGTCGTTTCTCTATGCCTGAAAGCTTAGACTACGCCTCCCTGGGTCTGGTATGCGGTATCGAGATACATCAGCAGCTCGATACCGCCGCCAAGCTGTTTTGCGGCTGTCCCACAAGGATCAGGGACGTAGAGGAGTCGAACCATCAGTTCTTCAGGTACCTGCGACCAGCCAGAAGCGAGCTTGGCGAGATCGACAGGGCCGCTCTGGAAGAAGTTCTGGTCACCCGAAAGTTCATCTACAATTCTTACGATTCCACCTGCCTCGTTGAGGCTGACGAGGAGCCGCCCCGCGAGCTTAACCGCGAGGCACTGGAGATTGGGCTCGTCGTATCGAGCCTTCTCAACATGCAGATCGCGGACGAAGTTCACACCATGAGAAAGATCGTGATCGACGGCTCCAACACCTCGGGCTTTCAGAGGACTGCCTACATCGCCTCCCACGGCCACATCGAGACCTCCTGCGGCAAGGTCAGGATGGAGACGATCTGTCTTGAGGAGGAGGCCGCAAGGATAATCGACGATCGGGGTGACGAGGTCGTCTACTCTCTCGACCGGTTGGGGATACCTCTCGTCGAGATCTGCACCTCTCCTGACATCGTATCTCCTCAGCACGCAAGAGAGGTGGCTCAGCGTCTGGGCATGATCCTCCGTTCGACAGGCAGGGTCAAGAGGGGTCTAGGGACGATCCGCCAGGACGTCAACGTCTCCATCAGGGATGGGATGAGAGTCGAGATAAAGGGCGTCCAGGAACTGAACCTGATCGAGACGATCGTCGATGTCGAGGCGAAAAGGCAGCACCTCCTCTTGAAGATAAGGGATGAGCTTCTGAGGAGAGGGGCAGAGGTTCACGACCGGGTGGCCGATGTCACCGGGATCTTCACCCCCACCGAATCGAAGGTGATCAAGGGTGCCCTCAAGAAGGGCGGCGTGGTCTTGGCGGTGAGGCTCGCGGGCTTTGCGGGCCTCGTGGGGATGGAGATTCAGCCGGGACGGCGGCTCGGCTCTGAGATCTCGGACCGGTCCAAGAGGGCGGGTGTCGGCGGGATCTTCCATACCGACGAGCTACCTGCCTACGGCATCACCCAAAAAGAGGTCGAAGCCGTTCGGTCCGAGCTCGGTGCCGAGGAGGGCGACTGTGTGGCGATGGTTGCAGCGCCCCGGGACAGGGCCGAGGCCGCGATGAAGGCGGTCCTGATGAGGGCGAATGAAGCTCTCATTGGGGTTCCTGAAGAAACGAGGCGGGCCCTTCCCGAGGGGACGAGCGAGTACATGAGGCCCCTTCCTGGATCTGCCAGGATGTATCCGGAGACTGACGTTCCCCCCGTGGTGGTTACTCCCGAGTACATCGCGTCCCTGGAGCTGCCCGAGCTCTTCGACCAGAGGGCGACCAGGTTCGAGGAGGAGTACGGGCTGGGCTCCGAGTTTGCGGGGCTTATCGCCTCATCTCCGAACTACCAGCTCTTTGAGGTGGCCGCCCGAAAGCTCTCCCTTCCGCCAGCCCTGGTGGTGAGAACCCTCGAGATGATCCCCAGGGAGCTGGCCCGAGAGGGGATACCTATCTCGAATCTGACCGAAGATCACTATCTCGATGCCCTCTCCCTCGTCGCCGAGAAGGGCGTGGCCAAGGAGGGGATTCCCCAGCTTCTTGAGACGATGGCAAAGAAGCCTGAGCTCTCCGCCTCAGAGACCGCGAAGGCCTCCGGCCTGATCGGCGTAGATCAGGGGGGCGTTGAGGACGTGGTGGTCGGGATCGTCGCCGAAAAGGAGGCTTTTGTCAGGGAGAAGGGCGAGGCCGCCCTCGGACCCCTGATGGGCCTTGCGATGAAAGAGCTTCGAGGAAAGGCCGACGGGTCTCTGATCAGCTCCATCCTCAAGCGAGAGATCGATAAGTTGCTGTCGGAGTAGACGCAATAGAATGGCCCGAACTTCCCGCCGAGTTTGGGCCAGGGAACCTTATTTATTTCTGACCGAACCAACTACTATTTTGTTTGTTCAGATAAAAAGGCCGTTTGGGGCTTGAATTATGAAACGGGAGATCCTCCTCTGGGACGAGACGATCTTCAAGGACCGGGAGGTCCTGGAGTTCGACCACCTACCTGAGCATTTTGCTCACCGCGAGTCTCAGATGGAGTCTCTCAAGTTCTGCGTCAGGCCCGCCTTCCAGGGTGGTCGTCCCGTCAACGCCCTCTGTCTGGGCCCTCCCGGCACCGGGAAGACGACGGCCGTGGTCAAGCTCTTCAGCGAGATCGAGGCCCATTCATCCAAGGTGGTCCCGGTCCACGTCAACTGCCAGATGGACCACACCAGGCACGCCATATTTCTGCGGATCTACAGCAAGGTTCTCGGCCATTCGCCCCCCTCTAGCGGCGTCTCCTTCAAGAGGGTTCTCGAAAGGATCGCGAGGACCATGACGAAGGAGAACCGGGTTCTGGTGGTGGCCCTCGATGATGTGAACTACCTCTTCCCGGAAAAGGAGGTGGACCGGGTTTTGTACACCCTCCTTCGGGCTCACGAGACCTTTCCCGGGTTTCGGGCGGGTGTGATCGCGATCCTCAGCGAGCCGGCCCTCAACTACGTCTTCGATCCGAGGGTGGGGTCGGTCTTCCAGGCGGAGGAGGTCTCTTTCCCCCTCTATTCGATCGGGGAGATCAAAGACATCCTGGAACGCCGGGCCCAGATCGGCTTTTATCCGGGTGTCGTCTCGGGGGAGATCATCGAGAAGGTATCCGACCTCACCGAGCGGGCTGGAGACCTCAGGGTCGGGATCGATCTTCTCAAGAGGGCGGGGATGGAGGCCGAGAGGAGGGCTTCCAGGACGATATCGGAAGAGGACGTGGACCGGGCCTATGGGGGGTCGAGGCTCGTCCATCTGCAAAGCGCCCTGAAGCCTCTCCGGGAAGACGAGCTCCTCCTTCTCAGGCTGGCGGCGGAGATGGAGACGTCAAAGGCGGGAGATCTCTACAAGAAGTTTCAAGCATCCACCGGTTCCGGATACACCAGGTTCCACGAGATTCTGAACAAGCTTGATGCTGCGAGGCTGATAGATACCGACTTCAGCGGTCCGGGACACCGGGGCAGGTCCAGGATCGTCAGGATAAGGTACGACCCGAAGGAGATCCTGGACAAGGCGAAGCCCGAGGAAAATATATAGAGTATATTCTGTATGATCGGTATCTCGAGGTAACACATATATTTATTCTATTGTGGTAAATTTTATACAAGGCGCTTGTAAGTGGGTGGCCCCTGATGAATAGACCGCTAGTTTCCTTTTTGATCGCCTGTTTGGCGATCGTATCGATCCTATCCTTTTCGGGATGCATTGACGAGGAGAAAGAAGGCGCGCCCGCTCCGGATGCGGCCGCCGTCTCCGTTGCCGGATCCACCACGGTGATGCCCCTGGTGGAAGCCTGCGCTGAAGAGTTCAACAAAATCCAGAATATGGTTCGCGTTTCCGTCACCGGCGGCGGTTCCGGTGTTGGGATCAAGAACGTTGCCGAGGGCCTGTCCGACATCGCCATGGCCTCAAGGCAAGTGAAGCCCGATGAACTCGCCGCCTACGGCAACAGCTTCGAGGAATTTGTGGTCGCCTACGACGCCATAGCCGTCGTCGTAAGCCAGCCCATCTACGAGGCAGGCATCACCGACCTATCCCAGGAGCAGGTGAAGGCCATCTACAGCGGCGAGGTCGCCAACTGGAAGGACGTGGGAGGTCCCGATGAGAGGATCTACGTGGTTGCAAGGGAGGTTGGCTCCGGGACCAGAGACACCTTCAACGGGATGGTAATGGGCGGCGTTGAGGCCGAAACCCCGGGCGTTACCACCTACCACGGCAGCAACGCCGAGGTGAAGACCGCCGTGACTAACAGCGATAAGGCGATCGGATACGTCGGGATGAACTACGCCGAGGGCGGAGCCCTTCGTGCCATAGCTTACGGAGGAGTTACGCCCTCAGCAGAGACGATAAAGGACGGCTCCTACCCGCTTTCGAGAGCCCTCAACCTCTACACCTTCGGCGATCCCGGCCCCGACGCCAAAAAGTTCATCGACTTCATCCTGAGCGACGAGGGTCAGAATATCGTCCAGGATTCCGGGTTCGTCCCGATCCGGTGAACCAAAAAATTGAAAATTTGAGGGGGCGGCGCTGGCGGTTAAAGTGCCAGCGCAACTCTATCATCGCATTTTTCTTCGCGCCCAATCACATTCTTCACTAATACTGCGCTTTGGATTTGTCTGGCCAGGAGTCACCCCAAGCGACGTCTCTGCAGGTGCAGTCGAAGATCTCCTCTTCGCCCCAGACCCTGTCGTAATCTTCCATCTCGCCGTAGCCGCCGACGCAGCAGGAGAGCCAGTCTGGCCTCACTTTCTTGGCGTACTTTGTGGCGCAGTATTCCATGTTCTTCGTTATCTTGAAAGTGCCCACGTAGTCCTCTTCGATCTCGATCTTTGGGTCCTTCCAGGCATAATCCTCTGAACCTGCCACCAGTTCGCCTATGTGGACAGTTCCTTCGGTCACCTCTTCCTCGATCCTCATCCGGGCGAGGCCCACTCCATTTTCATGCGAGGAGCTGTATTTCGATGTCGTTGTGGGAACCGGTTCCTTGCACTGCAGGTCGACGCCCACGTCCTTTTTGAACGCTGCAGCGTACTCGATCTGATGGTGCATCGAGGTCCGTACTTCACCCTGGTAGTTCTTGCCCCAGGTCTTCTCCTTCAGCTTGGAGTTGTAGACTATGGGGTTCTTTTCGTAGTAGCCGGTCCCATAGGCCATCGCCACTGGAGCGTAGACCATCTCGTTCTGCTCCAAGAAGGATATGTTCTGGCTGTAGGCATATTCGGCCGGGAGATAGACCTGTGTATTTAGATCCTGAGGATAGTACTTGATTTTGCTCTCGTTTGAGCTGATCAGGGTCGCTGCATCCATAGTGCCGCTCCCGTGCATATAGTTTTGGAGTTCCAGGGTCGGAGTGTTCACGTTTTGATACACCATGGTGTAGCCTTCTCCCTCCACATCCTGTTCGAAGTTGTGTTCGTAGAGCTGAACCCATCCAGCCGATGCTGACGCCGCCATGAAGATCAGCAGGACAAGTGCAGCCCCGGCGTTCATCGTCCTTCCAACACGTATCACATCATCCCTCCTATAAAATTAAGATTGTTCTAACGCAATTTGCGCGACAATCTATCTCAAAATGAGTAGTTGCATCAAGTATATAACGATTTATACTCAGCACAAACAGTCTAAATTTGTCATACGAATCAGATATTTATGTGCAAAGATTTTTAAAAATAAGAAAAATCGTTTTAAAAACACCATACAATCATAACGATAAAAGCACGCATAAAATAATATGGAGGGAGTTTGCGCTGGTGTTTTAAAAAAAAGCCAGCGCGACTCTACTTTTCATCGTGATTTCTGGCAGATTCGTTCAATTACAGGGATTGTTCATTGGATTTGTCGCTCCAGGAGTCGCCCCAGGCGACGTCTCTGCAGGTGCAGTCGAAGATCTCCTCTTCTCCCCAGATCTTGTCGTCGTCTTCCATCTCGCCATAGCCGCCGACGCAGCAGGAGAGCCAGTCCTTGGGAGCTTTAGGCTTGCTCTTCTCGGCGCAGAGCTTCATGTTCTTCTTGATCGCGAAGGTTCCAACGTAGTTCTCGTCGATCTCGATCAAGGGGTCCTTCCATCCTCTGCTCCCTTCAGGATTGGTTAAGAGCTCGCCAACGTGGACCGTACCTTCTATCACCGTCTCCTCGATCCCCATCTCCGCTAGGCCGTGGCCTTTAACGCCCTCCTCATTGCTCTCTATGCACTCCAGGTTCACCCTGATGTCCTTTCCAAACCCCTGGGCGTACTCGATCTGATGGTGCATCGAGACGCCTTCCTGGTAGCTCTTGCCACAGGTCTTCTCCTTCAGCTTGGAGTCGAAGACTACGGGGTTTTTGGCATAGTATCCTGTGCCATAGGCGAAGCTCTGTGGGGCGTAGTCCATCTCGTTCTGCTCCACGAAGGATATCGTGCCCTGTTTAACTTTCGTCTTACTCGAAGCGTATCGGCCTGTGTCCGGATCGAACTTGTAGTAGCTCTTCTCCGCCTGGCTGGAGTTGATCAAGGTCGCTGAGTCCATGCTCCCGCTCCCGTGCATGTAGTTTTGGAGCTGGAGAGTCTCGGTGTTCACCTTCTGATAGACCATGGCGTACCCTTCGCCAGAGACGTCCTGGGCGAAGCGGTGCTCGTTCTCGACGAAGTATCCTTCAGGGTTATTGGCGGCCAAAGAAGGACCTCCCATGAAGAGCAGCACCGAAAGCGCTGCTGTCACGTTTATGATCATCCCTACATCCCTCATATACATCCCTTCTCTAAATTTGCGGCTGTTGATTGCGATTTTTACATCGACTGACACAACCATCAGGGATATGGGGTATAAAATTAATCACAATAATATAAATAGGTCTAAAGACTATGGTTACATAACTTTTTCGTACACATCGATGGTTACAACACTTTTTCACAAGTATTTTATATGCTCAGATATCGACCCGCTCCTCTTCCAGCAGATCGAAACACGATTTGACCTTTTCCGCATCCCCAACTTCGATATAGAATATGTCTCAGAACATTGTCTATATATGCAAAAGTCGAGTGAGTTTATCTATTTATTTTATTGAGAATAGTTTTATACATTATCCCGGCAGGGTCCGGTACCGTATGAGCATAAGGTCAAAATCTGTACTAGCCAGCGTTCTGATAGTGGCGTTTTTGGTGGCCGCAGAGACCGCTGCAGCTCTATCTGTATCAGGGTCGACTACGGTCCTTCCCTTTGGCGTGCAGTGCGCAGAGGATTTCAACACGATGCAAAGCGACATTGATGTCTCTGTCACCGGTGGCGGATCCGGCGTCGGCATCAAGAACATCGCCGAGGGGATCAGCGACATCGCCATGGCCTCAAGAAAGGTAAAGGACTCCGAGAAGGAGGCCTACCCTGACGAGGAGTTCGTCGAGACACCCATCGCCTACGACGCTGTTTGCGTCGCCGTGAGCCAGGCGGTCTACGACGCCGGCGTCACAGACCTGTCCCAGGAGGATGTCCAGGCGGTCTACAACGGCGAGATCACCAACTGGGCGGACCTTGGCGGCGACGATGAGGCGATCTACGTGGTCGGAAGAGAGGTCGGCTCAGGCACCAGAGACACCTTCAACGGGATGGTCATGGGCAGCGACGAGGCTGAAACTGAGGGTGTCAGGACCAACGTCGGCAGCAACGCCGAGATGAAGACCGCGATAGTCAACAGTGACAAGGCCATCGGCTACCTCGGTCTCAACTACGTCCAGAACGGAGACCTCGTGGCCATCGCCTATGAGGGGGTTGAGCCCTCCGCCGATACGATAAAGGACGGGTCCTATCCTCTCGCTAGAGAGCTTTACATGTACACCTACGGCGAGCCCAGCGAGGACGCTCAGGTCTTCCTGGACTTCGTGACCGGTGAAGACGGTCAGACAATCGCCGAAGATCTCGGCTTCGTATCGATAAACTGAGCTTGAAAAAGAGATGACATCGCCTGGGGCCCTCGCGGGCCCTGGGCCATCCCTCTGTCTTGGGTCGCATTTTGTCTCCTGTCGAAGGGATTTATGAGCTTCTGTTCTTCGAGCTTGAGAGTTTGAGGCTGCTTTTTTGGAGGTGTCGGATTTCGTGGGCAGAAGATCAGGATGCGTTCTGAAACTCGTCGCTATCTTTGTCATTTCAGTCATTGCTGCATTTTCGTCTTATTCTGGGACAATGATCAGGAGAACGTCCTTCGCTCGGCTCAAAGGCGCGCCCGGCTTTCTGTGGTCGGGTCGACTTCGGTTCTGCCTTTTGCCGAGATCTGCTCTGAGGAGTTTCAACTCCGTCCCGCCGGTTTCCGTGACCGGGGCCGGGAGCGGGACCGGGTGCGGCATTGGCATCGGGATCAAGAGCCTCGCTTCAGGCATCGCAGACATCGCCATGGCCTCAAGATAGGTGAAGCGTGAGATGGCATAAAACGGTGAAGTTCGAAAATTGAGATCGGGGAAAGATTGATATTATTTTGAAAGAGGTGTTGAAGAGGATGACGAGGCCTGAATCTGTCATGACCTGGGTCGTGGTGGCAATATTCGTCACGGCCGCGGCATTTTTCTACTTCATCGGCGGCGAAGACCCGGCCTTTTTCGATTCGTCCGGCGGCACGGTTTCGACCTTGTCGGTTGCGGGATCGACCACGGTTCTGCCCTTTGCCGAGGCTTGCGCTCGAGAGTTCAATCGAGAGCAGAAGGATGTGATTGTCACCGTCACCGGTGGCGGGACCGATGCTGGGATCAATCGACTGGCTGCGGGTCTTGCCGAGATAGCGATGGCATCGAGAAAGGTTGACGACGCTGAGATGGAGGACCTTGGCGGTCATTTAGCGGAGCATCCAATCGCTCGTGACGCTGTATCGATCGTTGTGAGCAGGCCCATTCGTGAAGCCGGGATTGATGATCTGAGCCAAGACCAGCTCAGGGCGATCTACACCGGTGAGATCACCAGCTGGAAGGAGCTCGGCGGCCCGGATCGAGAGATTATCGCTGTATCAAGATCCCCGGGATCGGGGACCGGCGAAATCTTCAGCGAGAGGGTGGCAACCCCCGGGGTTGCGGTATACCGTGATAGCAGCGCCGAAGTCGAGAAGTACATAGCCGGAAGCGACAGAGCGATCGGGTATCTGGGCTTGAACCTTGTCTGTAACGAAGGTCTGGGTGTCGTCGCCTACGAGGGCGTTATGCCATCAGTGGAGACCGTGAAGGACGGGTCTTATCCCCTCGCAAGGACCCTCTACATGTACACCTGGGGCGAGCCTGACGAGAACGAGTGGGCGTTTTTGGACTTCGTCACTGGAGAAAAGGGACAGACCATAGCCGAGGAGCTGGGGTTTGTGCCAGTCTCGACCTAGCAAAGCCAAAAATTTTACCGGGTAAGTTTCAAGGCGCGTTTTAGTTGAGTTGGCGATTCCAACTTCAGCAGGCCTCCGTACCCGGAGGACCGTATTCCTCAAAGCTCTGGGCGACGATTGTCCTGGTGGTGATGACGCCGTCCATTTCCCGTATCGTCTCGACAAAACCGTTGAGCATTAAAAGGCCATCCACCTGGACGTTCAGGAAGAAGTCGAAATCTCCGAAGAGAATGTACATCTTTCTGATCCCAGCGGTGCCTTTGAGCATTCTGTGAATACTCTTTTCATTGCCAGGAACTATCTTCACCATAATGATTCCGTCGATCATTTTTTCTTCAACCCCTTTGTGAGATATTTCGGAGTTTCTCTCCGGAATACGAATCATCAAATCCCATCGCCCTCCACATTTTCCGGACCGCCCAAGTCCAGAGAGTCCGATAAAATCTGGATGCTGCATCCCATCTTGTCCATTTACAGCTTGGTGTTCTGGTAGTTGTCCAGGGTGGGTTGGTAGTTGGGCTGGTCGCCACCGGCCTTTTCCCACCTGGCGGCGGTCACCTGGGCGTATCCCATGCCGTCGCCGATCAGGAAGATCACACTCTTTGCTCCGTCTGCTGTACCGTCTTCCATCTCGGTTCCCATGGCTGCCATGGGACGCGAAACTGAAATGAACAATAATGTCAAAACCCAGAGGGCTAAATGCTGCCATCTCATTCCGATACCTCTTTTGTCAGATCATGTGGCGAGCTACCTTTTCGCCGGCCTTCTCGCATTTCAGAAAGGCGCTTCAACGCCGCCACGGTCGATAGCAGGGCACGGCTTTATGTAAATATTGCACAAATATAATAAATAGGGGTGCTTATTTCGTATTCCGTCCATTTTCTATATAGATCGAGCTCAGCGCTCTTTAACTGAGATGCTACTTTTCTCATCAGTCTCGAATGCAGTAACAAATTTCCAGCAGCTGGCCAATATCTATATAGATTCTTTTTGAGAATTTTCTCTATATAATAAATATGGAAAAGAGGCTTATACTATGTACCAATCGAAAATTCTCATGGCCGCTCCGAAGAAGAGCCCCCTTCTGAACCGCCGCATTCGAGAGCAGATCATCGAGTCGTCGTTCTTCTTCGCCGCCATCACATCAATTTTGGTGATGGTCCTGATCTTCTACTTTTTGATTCACGAGAGCTTCTCGGCTTTCATGGAGGTGGGTATCTTCAACTTGCTCTTCGGCCAGAAGTGGCACTCTGCTGGAAACATCTTCGGCATGGCCCCCATAATCGTGGGCTCGACCATGGTCACCCTCCTTGCCCTCATCATAAACATCTTCGTGGGAGTTCCCCTGGCCATCTACCTGTCAGAGCTTGCCGGGCCCCGGATTCGTTCGGTTTTGAAGCCCGCAATCGAGCTGTTAGCTGGCGTTCCCTCCATCGTCTACGGCTTTCTCGGGGTTCTGATTCTAGTGGTCTATCTCGAGAAGAGTTTCGATATGCTCACTGGAAGATCGATTCTGGCTGGATCGATTCTCCTCGGGATCATGTTCATCCCAGCCCTGACGACGATATGCGAGGACGCTCTCAGGGCCGTTCCCAAGGAGTTCAAGGAGGGATCTCTCGCCCTCGGCGCAACCAGGTGGCAGACGGTGCGAAGAGTCACTCTTCCGGCCGCGTCCTCGGGGATCATCTCCGCCGTCGTTCTCAACGTTGGAAACATCATCGGGGAGACTATGGCCGCTCTCCTGGTGGTGGGTAATGTCGCAAGGCTCCCCTCGCCCATCTTCGACGTATTTGATCAGAGTGCCATCTTCACATCGGTAATCGCCGGGGAGATGGGGGAGGTTCCCCATGGTTCGATGCACTACCACGCACTCTTCGCCGTGGGGTTCGTTCTGCTGGTGATAGTAACGGTCCTCAACATATCGGCGGACTTTGTAAGAGCTGCGATCAAGAAGAAGTTCGGAGAATACTGATCAGTTCACTTTTCGTGGAAATAGAATCTTCATTCCACCGGTTGCCGTCTGCCGCTTGTGGGATATATAGCAGTACTCACTCTATATAGAGAATATAGATAAGTGCTATAAGCGATGAATGAACGCTCAGGTGGTAATATGGGTCCTCCAGCCAAACGCGGCGTCCTCCGCTCTCGCAGATACGGCGACGGCTTTGTGGAAGCGCTCCTCTTCTTTGCCGCCATCACTTCCATACTGGTAATGGTCCTGATCTTTTACTTCCTTACCTACGAGAGCTTTCTCGCCTTCAGGGACGTGGGCGTCTTCGATATGATCTTCGGCCAGAAGTGGCATCCTGCCGGCGATATCTTCGGCATGATGCCGATAATCGTCGGCTCAGTTCTGATCACCTTCATCGCCCTCTTCATAAACATCCTGGTGGGGATTCCTCTCGCGATATACCTCTCCGAGCTTGCAGGGCCCTGGTCCCGGGAGTTTCTAAAGCCCGCGATCGAGCTTTTGGCGGGGGTTCCTTCCATCGTCTACGGCTTTCTCGGGGTTCTGATTCTGGTGGTCTATCTCGAAAAGAGCTTCGATATGCTGACCGGAAGGTCGATTTTGGCGGGGTCGATCCTCCTAGGGATCATGTTCATCCCGGCCCTAACGACGATATGCGAGGACGCCCTCAGGGCCGTTCCCAAAGAGTTCAAGGAGGGCTCTCTCGCCCTCGGCGCCACCCACTGGCAGACGGTGCGAAGGGTGACCCTCCCCGCCGCCTCCTCTGGGATCATCGCCGCCGTGATCTTGAACGTCGGCCGGGTCATCGGGGAGACTATGGCCGCCCTCCTGGTGGTGGGAAACGTCGCCCGGATTCCCTCGCCCATTTTCGATGCTTTCGACCGGGGCGCGATCTTCACCTCGGTCATTGCCGGGGAGATGGGGGAGGTGGCCCACGGATCGATGCACTACCATGCCCTCTTCGCCGTGGGTTTCGTTCTGCTGGTGATCGTGACCATCCTCAACATCTCGGCGGACCTCATCAGGGCCGCGATCCAGAAGAAGTTCGGAGGATACTGAGATGAAAAAAATCAAGCCGGTACCACTGGCATCGATCGTCGTCGCCCTCTTTTTGCTAATCTCTTCACTTTATTACCTGTTAATCCAGTCAGAAGAGATCCCCCTGGTGCCGTTCTGGATGGGTGGTCTGCTGGTCTGTACCGTTCTCATATCGGCCTCTGCCCTAGCTCTCAATCGGAACGCTGACGATCGGACGCGCGTCGTCTGGACCCGGGGCAGGTTTTTGCCTTTGGCAGCAGATCTGGTCTACTTTCTGGCCGTATTTCTTCTGGTTTTTTCGGGTCGGATCCGCCCTGACCTGGAGTTCGAGTTTCTGGGGCTGAGCGCGGTCTTCACCTATGATCTGGTCCTCCCCTTTCTGGTCCTTTTGGCGAGCTTCCTTGTGATAAAGGACTCAATCAACCTTCTCTACGGGTACAGCACCAGGGGAAGGGAGGTTCTGGTATTCTCGATGGTCCGGCTCTCAGCGGTCTTCACCCTCTTGCTTTTGGGCGGCATCATCTCGATAATCCTCTACAAAGGCATCGGGGCCATAAGCTGGGAGTTTCTGACCCAGCCCCACTTCCGGCTCGGACAGGAGGGTGGGATAAGCACCTGCATCGAGGGCAGCTTCTGGCTGGTGATGGGGGCGATGCTGATCTCGGCCCCGTTGGGGGTCGGGGCCGCCATCTACCTCAACGAGTACTCCAAGCGCACCGGGTTAAAACGGATCGTCACCATCGCCGTCGGCTGTCTTAACGGCGTGCCTTCGGTCGTCTACGGCCTCTTCGGGCTCGCTTTCCTGGTGGCGACCTTTGGCATATCGCTTCTGTCTGGATCCATAATCCTGGGCCTGATGAACCTGCCCACCATAATTCTCACAAGCCAAGAGGCGTTGAAGAGCGTTCCAAACTCTTTGCGGGAGGGGAGCGTGGCTCTGGGTGCGACGAAATGGCAGACGGTCTGGAAAGTGGTGATACCCTCGGCTCTTCCAGGAGTCCTTACAGGGATGATCATAGGGGTTGCCAGAGCTGCCGGAGAGACGGCCCCCATCATGTGGACTGCCGTGACCTTCTCTGCGACGCCAGTCCACATGTTCTACGGCGTCATCCCCGACGTAACCCAGCCCGTGAACAACCTCTGCTACCATCTCCTCAATCTGATATACTTCCTGGGAGCATGGGACGTTGAGACTAAAGCCTGGGGGACTGCTTTGGTTCTGCTGGCCCTCGTCTTGATCATTAACATGGTAGCCATCCTGGTCCGAAACCACTACAGAAAGAAGATCTCCTGGTGAGGCAGCACCCCACAACTTTTATCATTTCAGGGACATAACAGAACCTTTATGAGACCGATCTCTCCTGACGAGATGAGAGCTACCGACACCAACTGCACCTATTTTGGTCTGCTTCCTCTCCAGCTGATGGAGAACGCAGGAGCTGCCCTCGCCCGAGAGGTCCAAAAGAGGGCCCGGGGAAAGAAGATAGCCGTCGTTGCAGGGCGGGGAAACAACGGTGGAGACGCCTTCGTGGCCGCCCGCCACCTCGCGGATTTCGAGGTTACAGTATTTCTTCTCGGCAGGTCCAGAGAGATCGCCACCGAAGAGGCGAGGCGGAACTGGGAGATTCTGGAATTTCTCAACTTCGATCTTCGGGAGGTCCGCGATTCGAGCGACCTGAAATCGTTGTCCCAGTACGATCTGATTCTGGATGCGGTCTTCGGTACTGGTGTGCGCGGAACGATCCGTGGCCTCGAGGCCGAGGCGATCGATGCCATCAATTCCTCCAGAAAAAGCGTCGTATCGGTGGACGTTCCAAGCGGCCTTGGGACCGATAAATTCGTTGATCCCGAGGTCACCGTCACCTTCCACAGGCCGAAAGCAGGCATCACCGGCGATGTGGTGGTGGCGGGTATAGGTATACCACCGGCGGCCGAGTTTCTGGCAGGTCCCGGGGACCTCGATCTTGTGACCGCCCGGGCATCCGAGAGCCACAAGGGCCAGAACGGCCGCGTTCTGGTGATCGGTGGTGGGCCTTACAGTGGTGCACCAGCCCTCTCGGCCATGGCCGCCCTCAGGGCTGGGGCAGACCTCGTCACCGTCGCCACACCCGGCAACGTCTCCAGGATAATCGCCGGTTTCTCCCCGAACCTGATCGTCCGGGAGCTCTCCTGCGACCATCTCTCCCTCGACGACCTGCCGGCTTTGAGGGATCTCGTACACCGCCACGACGTCGTCGTCGCCGGCATGGGTCTGGGCCGAGATCCCGAGACGAGGGAAGCTCTGGCAAAAATCGTGCCCGAGTGCGGTAAGGTGGTGATAGATGCCGATGCCCTCCTTCCCGGAATCCCTCTCAAGGGGATAATCACCCCCCACCAGAGCGAGTTTCGGAGGGTCAGCTCCATCAAGGTGCCTCCGGGCCAGGTCCAGGACGAGACCTTGAAGAGCTTCGCAAGAGACATGAGCCTCACGATCCTTCTCAAGGGGAAGGTCGACCTGATCACCGACGGCGAGGTTGTGAGAGGTAACGCCACCGGGAACGCGGGGATGACCGTCGGCGGGACCGGGGACGTCCTGGCCGGGATGACGGGGGCGTTCTACTGCAAGACCTCGCCATTGCGGGCTGCGGTCGCCGCCGCTTTCGTCAACGGCACCGCTGGCGACCTCGCCTTCGAGGAGAAGGGCTACTCTCTCCTCGCAACCGACGTGATCGAGAACATACCCAGGGCCATGAGGCGGTGATCCTTTGAGATTCGATCCAGCTTCCCGAGAAGATCGGGCGGGGATGGTCGAGATAACCGAGAAGCCGATCGTGAGGAGAAAGGCCGTCGCCACCGGCCTCATCCTGCTCAAAAAGTCCACGGCGGAGGCTATCCGGAAGGGCGAGGTGGAGAAGGGGGACGTCCTCACCGTGGCGAGGGTTGCAGCGATCCAGGCGGTGAAGGAGACCCCCCGGCAGATCCCCATGTGCCACCCTATACCGATAACCGGCGTCGAGGTGGCCTTCGAGCTTGAGCCGGACCTCGTCAGGGCAACGGTCGTTGTCACCTCCATCGGCCAGACTGGCGTCGAGATGGAGGCTCTGGCCGGAGTCTCGGCAGCCCTTCTTAACGTCTGGGACATGGTCAAGTCCCGGGAGAAGGACGAGACCGGGAACTACCCCTCGACGAGGATCGAGGAGATCCGGGTGGTGGAGAAAAGGAAGGACGATGTTTGATGGAACGGATGCTGGGGGATGCTATATTTTTGCGTAATGTCGACTTAATTGTCCTCCTTTAGCTACCAATAAGTCGAAATCACCCAAAATGTAGCCTTGGCTTAAAAATCAAGAAAATGTACCGGAGTAGGCTTCCGCCTATTTTTTGATTCCGTACTCTGGTAGTCTCTCCCGTGCGATCTCCCTCTCGCGCTGGTGCTCGGTCAAGAACTGCTTAATCCTCTCGGCCGCCTCCTTCTTGCATGTTCCGCACATCCTCTCGCCGCTTTTGCACTCCTCGAAGATCTCTTTGAGTTCATCCTCGTCATCGGAGAGGTGGAAGAGCATCAGCTCGTAGACGGTGCACTTGTCCGGCTCGCCCCCGAGCTTCTTCTGCTCGGCCAAGCTCTGCCTTCCGCCAGTCAGGGCACGCATCACCTTCTTGGCCGCCTCCTCGGGGTCTTCAGTGAGGGCGATGTGGCTGTCGGGCTTTGAGGAAGACATCTTGCCTCCGGTAAGGCCAGTCATGAACCTGTGGTACAAAGATGCCGGAGGCATGAAGCCGTATCCGCCCTGTTCGACCTCAAACTCCCTCATCAGCTCCTCGACCCTTCCCGCGTCTTTTGCGTCGAAGACGTCGATGTGCTCCTCATACCGCTTCACCTTCTTGTATCCCATCTCCTTGAGGTGAGCGGCCGCAGCCTCGATCAGGTCGGAGCCTGCTGCCTTTCCCCGGAGGCTCACGTACCCCTCCCTCTCTTCCACCAGGAACTTTCTCATCCTGCTGGCGAGATCGCGGGTGAGTCTGATGTGGGCGTCCTGGTCCGAGCCGACCGGTATGACGACGGGCTTTGGCCCCCCGTTCTCGGCGAGCTGGGGGTGGAGGATGTCGGCGCTTTGAACCATCACGCTCACCATGTGGGCGACGTTCGTCTCGCCGGAAAATCCGTAGATGGCGGCGAGCTCCGAAAATCTCGCAGCGGCCGCAAGCTCGAAGGCGAGATCCCGGACCGCCTGGCTTTTGGACTGGAAATAGATGTGGCCGGTGGGCTCAAACCCGAGAGCTATGAGGCTCAGGACGTACTCCTCGATCCCCATCTCTTTGCACCTCTGCCAGCTTATGCCCCGGACTGAATGGGCTTCCATGTCGGCTATGGCGACGAATGCGTCCCCCCCGTGCTTTTGATGCCAGATGATCTCCTCCATCACCATCTTGCCGCCAAGATGAACCCTTCCGCTGGGCATAAACCCGCTCATCACTGCGAAGGGCTTCTTCTCATTCATAGCCTGGACGACCGACTGGTAATCACGATGGCCGAATATTATGTGCCGTTTCATATATAGATGGGGATCGTCAATCTGAGGCAGAATCTCCTCGAAGCTCGATATTCCGAACTCCTCGAAGAGCTTCGAGTAGTCGTCTATCGAGACCGCGCCCCAGGGGTCCAGCTTCGTTGCCATAAGTCCAGGCGATGCAGAATATGGTATATTTACCTTCTCGTCATCCCCGCCCCTCAGGGAAGGTCGCCTGGTCTGACGTGCAAGGGTCTGGTAAAAATATTTAAATTTGAACGTCGGTGCTGTTGGCGATGATCTCCGAATCTTTCCCCTGCGATCTTGTGACCTGGGCCGAGTTTTACGATCTCGCAAAGTCCCTATCCCGTTTAATCAAGTCCTCAGGCTGGCAGCCCGATCTTGTGGTGGCCATCGGTCGGGGCGGCTACGTCCCGGCCCGGGTCGTCTGTGACTTCTTGGTCCACGACCTTCTAACCAGCATGAAAGTTGAGCACTGGGGAATCGCAGCCCAGAAAAAAGATCAGGCAACGGTCCGCTTTCCCCTGGCGACGGGCGTATCCGGCCGGAAGGTCTTGATCGTCGACGACGTAACCGACACCGGTGACACCCTCACCACGGCGGTCGGCTACGTGGAAAGCCTGGGGCCCGAAGAGATAAGGACCGCGGTCCTCCAGCACAAGACCAGCTCTGCGTTCGAGCCCGACTTCTACGTCGAGAAGATTACCGATTGGAAGTGGATTATCTATCCCTGGGCGGTTCACGAAGACCTGGTGGGCTTCACCGAACGGGTCCTCTCCAGTTCAGATCTTCCATTGTCAGCGGATCAGATACGCGCAGATTTGAAGAGGAGGTTTATGATCGATGTGGAGAAAGAGCGCATGGCGGAGATCTTGGAGGACGTGGTAGCTCTGGGAAAGGGAACCCTGTCAGGAGTGGTCTACAGAGGCGTTGGCGGCTGAATCAATAATCTTTTCGGATAAACAAAAATAAGCTATTTATATGAGAATGAATTTGTAACCAGAAAAATAGATGTGATTATTATGAGACAATTTTCGGTCAAAGTTTTGGACGATAACGACCGGGAGTTCGTAGAGGTTCTGCGTGATCTCGGCATCCCCCGAAACGTCGCCAGCATGATCACTTACCTCGCCAACGTCGAGGAGGCCACCTCCCGGGAGATCGAGATTGGATCCAATCTCCGGCAGCCGGAGGTCAGCATCGCCATGAGAACCCTCCGAAAAAACGATTGGGTCGAGGAACGGGAGATAAAGAAGGACGGAAAAGGCAGGCCGATGAAGGTCTACAAGCTCACCATATCCCTGGACGACATAATCAGGCATTTTGAGGACGAGAAGAAGAGAGAATCGACGAAAGTGATGGAAAATATAGATCGTCTGAAGGATCTGAGCAGAAAGCTGAGCAACGGCTGACGAGTCCGTTCATCCCGAGGAGACGATCCGGATGATCTCAAGGTCTCCGGGCTCGACCAGCTCGTCAGTCGGAACGGGGTGGCCCTCCCAGAGCGCCACCACCGTCTCTGGGTTTATTTTCAGAATCTCAAAGAGACCTTCGTAGGTCAGGCCCCTTTCCACTTCGATCTTTCTTTCAGAAACGCGGCCCTCGGCGAGGACCAACACATTCAAAGCGGTCACTCTTCTTCTTCACCGCCTGTGCCGACGAGATCCTCGAGGTTCTCCTCGATCAGCTTCTTCTCCAGGTTCTCCGTCTTCTTGTCGCCCTTTCTCTCAGTCTCTCTTTTCTTGAACTTAGGCACAAGCATCACCCCTGCTCCCTTCTTAATCTGAGACTGTATTAACCTTTCGTCACCTCTGCCTTCGTCCAACGCAGACCCACTGATCGTAGATTCCGAGGTCGTCGGGGTTCGCCACCACTTCGCCATCCCATCCGGCGGACTTCAGAGCTTCGGTCACAATGCGGGCCTCCCGTTCGGTGTATGTGGTGTAGATCACCATATCTTTCGCAAGCTCCGACGACCGGAGAAGTATATCCTTCCAGAGGGGCCAGTTGATGTCGTCTATCAGCCCTACCATGAACCCCACAACTGCCTCGAAGTGCAGGGGAGGAAAGAAGCGGTCCATCAGCCGGGCATCCAGGACCATCGCCCTTCGGGGGTCAAGATATGTCGACTTCAAAGCCTGGCAGATCTCGCAGCTGTCCAGGTCCTCGGTCCAGGGACTAAATCCTAGTTTTTTTAGGGTTTGGGTGGCCATACCGCTCCCACAACATATCTCCAGCACCTCGCCTCCGGCAGGTAGAAGTGGTCGCAGAAACTTCTCCAGGTTCTCAATCCTCTCGGGGACGAAAAGGGGCGGGCTCGCAACAGGACAGCTTTCGCAGAATAGCTCTTCCTCCAGGGAGATCGCAAGCCACTCCACCAGCCCCTCCATAAACTTCCTCTCCTCAACCCTTACAACTTTCGAGCTCGAGCTTCGGGGAAAGGCCTCGAGGGCACCGGAACCCGAGTAGCGGTCTGTCAAGAGCAGCCAGAGCTCTGCGGGCTCAGTCAGCTTCAAGGCAACTCCTAGACGGACGCCTCCGTCTTCTCTTTCGTCCTCGTCTGCGCCCATCTTTTCCCATATCTCTATCGACTCCTCGACATCCAGCCCTGACTCGAGGATCTCCGATGTCACGGGGATGGTGATCAGGTCGGCCAGGGACTCTTCGGCCAAAAAGACGTCCTCCTCACCGTCGATTTTCAAGATTTCATGAAGCAACACGAATAATCACTTCCGAGCCTGGCAGATATCAAGGTTTCTTTTGGGGAAACGGCTATATTGTCTTCTGTCGACTCTGGTACGGTTTGAAGCTGAAAGATATTCCAGGGGTTGGGGTCAAGGTGAACGAAAGGCTCGTGGCCCACTTTGGAGATGAGGATGCCGCCCTTGAGGCTATATTGAAAGGAGACGTGGCAGGTCTTTTGGGAATGAGGGGGATGAGCCAGCGCCAGGCGACTGCACTCGTTCAAAGAGCCCGAGGCGCAAAGTACGGCGTTTCTCCCTCTGACTTTCTGGCCACAGATGAAGCGGTCCGGATCTATGAATCTTTAATGGAGCTATTGGCAAGGTCAGCCCATACCGACTACGCAAGGCAGAAGCTCGGCACCTTCTTTCCCTCCTCCTGCCGGGAGATGATCGAGGAGAACAGGAAATTTGCAGAATCAGCGATCAGTTCAGCTTCAGCTCTTGTCGATACCGACCTCGCTCTCCACCTATCCAAAATAAAGGCGCTTCGAAAGAGTGCCGGCTTTCGGGTAAGGAACCGGGCCGTTGCGGTCGATTCAGCATCAACCTTTCGGGTTTTAAAAGAGAGGGGCATCGACAAAAATATCGACGTCCATCTGGTCGAGAGCTTGATGGAGCTGAGGGACCTCGCCCAGGGGTACGATCACGTCACACTTCTCGGCGGAACTCTTGACAGCCTGGCCCTCTCCGAGATCGAGGAGGCGGAGAGCGACGAGGACTGGTACCTCGTTCCGGAGCGGATCCTACATCGTTACCAGGAAAACGAGCCCCTTCTCGATGCGATCTTCAAGGCGGCCGGAATCCTGGAGATGTGCAAAGTCGCCTCTTTCGAGGGGCTTGAAGAGCTGGTTCGTGGGCTTTCAAAGCTCAAGGTTGACGACGATCCAGAAGTTCGACGGCTTGACCGGCTCATCGCGGAGCTTGAAGGTCGGGTGGAGGAGACTGTGGCCTGGGCCAACACGGAATTGAAGAGGAGGGTCGAGAGCTGTTCAGTGACCCTTGCCGGGGACGACCTCCTCTTCGCCCTGGGCAGGAGCGGGGATCTTCGAGATGTCTTCAAATCTCGGATGGGGGTGACCTTCCAGGATGTCTTAAAGGCGGCACGTGATCGAGCCTTTTCTGATCTGGAACTGTTGGGGGCTGAAAGGGCGCACATTGAGGAGATAATCTCCTCGGAGGTCCGCTATCCTCTGGAGGAAGATCGAGAGGCAATGATCCGTTTTCTTCGGGAGCTACGCAAGAAGGCGGAGGCAAAAAGGCTGAAGTCCCGAAGGGATCTTGCCAAAGATCTTGCAGGAAAGTGGAATCTCGTCGAGACCCTCAATGGAGCCCTCTTGGAGTTTGATGTGGGATATTCTCTCGGCTGCTTTGCCCTGCAGAGGGTTTTGATCATGCCCCAGTTTGTGGAGGACCCTTGCATCGGCTTTTCGGACGGAAGGACCCTCTTTCTAGACGACCCAGAGCCCGTAAGCTACTCGGTGGGTCCGACGGGCCTAGCCGAGCCCTCGGAGAGGGTGGCGATCCTCAGCGGCGTGAACTCCGGCGGCAAAACGACGCTCATCGAGCTTGCGGCTCAGGTTGTAATCCTGGCCCAGATGGGGTTTCCAGTTCCGGTAGCTTCCTCTCGTCTCTCTATTTTCCAGAGCCTCTACTACTTCGGTAAAAGCAGAGGCACTCTGGGCGCTGGGGCCTTCGAGGCTACGATCCGAAAGTTCTCCGTTCTAGCTGGCGGGGACAGAAAGCTCGTTTTGGCAGACGAGCTTGAAGCGATAACCGAGCCAGGAGCCTCGGCCAAGATCATAGCATCCCTTCTGGACGAGC